>JBDLVP010000023.1:0-5840 GCA_039804705.1 Actinomycetota bacterium | reverse complement strand
TCTTGAAACTCTTCAGCCCAGCGGAATTCACCAGCGCCAAGCCCAAATGCTTTGCGCTCTTTCAATAATCGTTTGTAAAGCTCAAGAGTTGAACCAGCAACACCTTCTTGCAAGTTGCGCGAGAAAGTTTTGTAGCTGCCTGGCTGGGGAAGCCATGACTTTCCGGTGGCGCTGAATCCATTAGCGGCGCCTTCTCCGGCTACCCACGGCAATGGCACGCGGCATCCGTCGCGACCAACTCGTTCACCTGCAGTTCGTGCGAATGTTGGGTCTTGTCGAAACTCGGGCGCCAAAGTTGTATGTTCAGGCAAACCCAGTTCTTCTCCCTGGTATAGGTATGACGACCCAGGTAGGCCGAGCATAAACGAGGTTGCGGCACGAGCCTTTCGCAAGCCCATAGCTTCATCTGGTTGCAGGTAATCTGGGCCAATTCCATCGCCCTGGCGAGGCACCTTGCCGTGTTCGTAACCGTAACGAGTTGCGTGACGCACCTGATCGTGGTTCGAGAGCACCCAGGTTGAAGCGGCGTGAACTGATCCAAACTCAACGAGCGAGTCAGTCACGATCTTCTTCAGTGCAGCTGCCTGCCAAGGTGTCTCTAGGTAATCAAAGTTGAAGGTTTGGTGGTACTCATCTGGTCGCACCCAGTTCTTTAGGCGACTTAGTGGGCTTACCGATGCTTCGGCACACAGTGCTCGGTCTTCGTATTCATCAGCAACTTTTCTGAAGCCACGAATGAAGTCATGAACACCTGGTTGAATCCAGTACGGAATCGCAATTTGAAGTTGCGCGTCAGTGAGTTTTGCAATGTCAACGCGGTTGCCTTGAGCATCGAAATCGTGAGCATCTGGCAAGCCTTTAGCCTTGACCATTCCGTGTGCAACATCAACGCGAAAACCTGAAATGCCTTTATCGAGCCAGAAGCGCAAAATGTCGTGAAACTCGGCTTCAACGACTGGGTTTTCCCAGTTGAGATCAGGCTGGCTCGAATCAAACAGGTGCAAGTACCACTGGCCGGGCGTGCCATCAACGTTGTTTAGGCGAGTCCAGGCAGGGCCACCGAATATCGATTGCCAGTTGTTGGGTGGCAGTTCGCCAGTTTCGCCCTTGCCGTCTCTAAAAATGTAATAGTCGCGCGCAGGCGAACCAGCCGCTGCTGCAGCTGCAGCTTGAAACCAAGGATGCTGATCTGAAGTGTGATTTGGAACGATGTCGCAAATGATACGAATTCCAAGGTGTTTTGCTTTGGCAACCAAATGGTCTAGGTCTTCATTGGTTCCAAACAGCTCATCAATCTGCCGGTAGTCGGACACGTCGTAGCCGGCATCTTTTTGAGGTGACTTGAAAAAAGGCGAGAACCAAATTGCGTCGACACCTAAGTCAGCAAGCGCTTGCAGGTTTTGAGTAACGCCAGCCAAGTCACCCATGCCATCACCATTGCCATCAGCAAAACTGCGCGGGTAGATCTGGTAGATCACAGCGGTGCGCCACCACTCGGCGTTCTTGATGGCTTTATGAATTACTGGGCTAACTGGCATGGCTTAAATTTAGTCAATTCAGAACCTAAAAAAGTCTGTAAACGCTTGCAGCAGCGACTGTTATTCAAACTGTGATTCGCAGTTCTATCATGGAACATGAGTACCCCTCAATAGAAAAGTCGTCAGCCCATGTCGAAGCCCTCAAAGCTCTCACCTGCACTACTTCCTCACCACGATGGTTCAGTTGCCTATGTAGATAACGACAAGCCTCGCTTGCTCGACAAGGTCAAGGTTCGAGTGCGCATCCATGAATCTTTGGGCAAAATCAAAGAGGTAAAACTTCGCACCAGCGATTCAGGCGAGCCTTATAGCAGCCCTGCTGCCAAGCTGGTCAAGGCTAGCGCCGGCTGGAATTTATATGAAACGTTCATAGTGATGCAAAACCCAAAAATGAATTACCGTTTCTCAATTGAGACAGCCAAGGGCGAGCTTTATTGGTTGAATGCACTCGGAGTTTTTGAAACCGATCAGCCAGATATTCACGACTTCAGAATTAACGTATTCAGCAGCGCACCTAAATGGGGCCCTGGCACGATCATGTACCAAATCTTTCCTGATCGCTTTGCCCGTTCGGCTCAGGCAGATAAACACATGTTGCCAGATTGGGCGATTGCAAAGGCTTGGGGTGATGACGTAATAGGTTCGGGCCCTGGCACGAGCGAACAATTTTTTGGGGGAGACCTATGGGGTGTAATAGAGCACCTTGATCACCTCAAAGCCCTCGGTGTGACAATGCTTTACCTAACCCCTATTTTCCCGGCTGGTTCAAACCACCGATACGACGCCAGCAGCTTCGACCAAGTTGACCCGTTGCTCGGCGGTAACAAAGCTCTTTCGGCGCTTATCAAGGCAGCTCACGAAATGGGTTTCAAAATCATTGGTGATCTAACTTCTAACCACTCAGGCGATCGTCACGAGTGGTTCCAGGCTGCCTTTAAGAACCCAAGCGCAATCGAAAGTGACTTTTACTACTTCACTAAAAACAACACTCAATACGATTCTTGGCTCGGCGTGAAGAGCCTTCCGAAGTTCAATTGGAAATCTCAAGAACTTCGCAAGCGATTCATCGAAGGCAAAACCTCTGTGGTCGCCAAATGGCTCAAGAGCCCATTCGGTTTTGATGGTTGGCGCATCGACGTTGCTAACATGACCGGCCGCATTCGCGACGAAGACATGTACCTCGACGTTGCCAAGACCATTCGCAAAACCATGGTCGAGGTCAACCCAGACACAATCATGCTCGGCGAATACACCTCTGACGCAGCCTTCGAAGTGCAAGGCGACGGATGGCAAGGTGCGATGACTTATGCCAACTTCACCAAACCGTTGTGGCGCTGGCTCTGGAACCCAAAGAACAAACTCGAAGCTGGGTTTATGGGAATCACTGGTCGTCGTGAAAACGGATTACAGTTTGTGGAATCTCACAAGCAGTTCGCCGCAGGTTTCCCTTGGCACGTGCGCTTGAACAACATGAACCCTCTCGACACACACGATATTCCTCGCTTCAAAACCTTCACGGTTCCTGGCGCGCAAATAGTTGGAGTCACCGCCCAATTTACTTTCCCTGGAATTCCTGTGATCTGGGCTGGCGACGAATTCGGTCTTGATGGCTGGAATGGCGAAAACTCAAGAACCCCATTGCCATGGAACAACGAACGACCTCACGATAAGTCGATGATTGAGGCCTATGCCCAGCTCGCCAAAATTCGCAAGAGTCACCCAGCTTTAACCGAAGGTGGCTTCAGATGGGTCTACTCATCAGAAGAGGCTCTGGTCTTTATTCGTGAAACCAAACGTCAAAGTGTTCTAGTTGCACTAAGTCGCGGTCATGACAAAGACATTGAGTTCCCAACCGACGCATTGGCTTCAAACACCAAGGCAAAAGCCCTGTTCGGAACCGCCAAACTCGAGGTCGGCAAGCGCAACTCTAAGTTGAAGCTCGACAAACTCTCGGTCGGCATTTGGAGTTTGTCAGTAGGGGCCTAAACCTGCTAATGTAAACAAGTTGTTTGTCGTATTTCGATAAACGAACTGCCCCGATAGCTCAGTGGTAGAGCACTTCCATGGTAAGGAAGGGGTCGACAGTTCAATCCTGTCTCGGGGCTCGGTAGGCCGAAATCACTTGGTCAACCGGCAAAGCCAAACTTCGGTTTTGGCGGGGTAGCTCAGGTGGTTAGAGCACACGACTCATAATCGTGGGGTCGCGGGTTCGAGTCCCGCCTCCGCTACAAGTAAAAACCCAGCCCAAAGGGCTGGGTTTGTTATTTGACTAGAACGCATTAGCTCCAGACGGTGAGCCCCATCCGGTTGGGGCGTCCCATCCTTCTGTTGCCGCGCACCAAATGGCCGGCTTGCATTTGCCGTTGCTGCCTGCAGTCACATCGTGAAGTGAATCTTTGTTGGCAACTGTGTATCCTGCAGGGTCATCACCGAAGTTTGCTTTTGCTGCATAAAGCCCTGCAATAAATGGTGATGATGCGCTGGTTCCGCCAAAGCTATACCAACCGCCGTCGTAGTAAACGGCAACGCCGGTTGCCGGGTCAGCAACCGCAGCAACATCGGCGGTTGCTTTGCCTGCACACTTGGTAACAGCTGTTTTCTGCCACTTTGGTTGGTCATTTAACTTTGAGCATCCGCTTCCGCCTGAAATCCACGCGGTTTCATTTAACCAGCGCCCTTTGGCGTCAACAAATAACGAAGTTCCGCCAACTGAAATTACACCTGCGAAAGTTGCAGGGGCTGAGACTCCGTAACCGCTGTCGCCAGTCGATGCAGTTACTGCAATGCCTCGCTTGGCTGCCTTGGTATAAGCAGTCATTGAACCTGGGGCTGAGTCGCTGCCACCGTAACTGTTGCTAATTGAGCGAACACCAATGAAATCGGCAGCGGTTTCCACTGCTGTGTTCAGGTTTCCAAAGGTTGCCGATTTGGCTTCAACTAGCAAAATGCTGCAGTTCGGGCAAGCAGCACTTGCCATGGCCAGGTCGAGAGCGATTTCTTGAGCCCAACCTGAGTCTTCGGTTTGATCAAATTTCGAGACCACCCGAGAATCTTGATCAACCTGCACGAAACATGGGTATGAGCCGGTAGGCAATGCGCCTTGAATTTCCCCCGGTTTCCCGCAGCGGTCAATGCTTGGCAAGCCATACATGTCTCGATAGCCAACTAGGTCGTCAAAGGCAGTTTGCGAGTGTGTTGCATCAATAATTGCAATCACTTTTGAGCGTGAGCCGAGCACTCGAATGTCATAAGCCTTTCGAAGTGCATTGGCTCCATAGGCAACTGCGTTCAGGGTGCTGGCAAAGTTTTGCGGTTTCTGCTTAACGGTTTTGGGCAAAATCAAGGCGTGACGAATTGCGAAGCAGGTGGCAACACCTTTCTTTGCAGGCTTGCAAGCTGCTTGATTTACGGTGCTGGTGGCTTGAGCCGGGGCAATAGTTGCAAAGCCAAGGGCAGCGACGATTAGACCTGCGGCAAGGAATTTGAGTTTCATGGGTCTCCTGAGTAGGTGGGGGAACAGCTCAAACCTAGAAACTCGCAAGACATAAGTTTCAGAAAGTAGCGCAGTATGTGCAAAACATCGGCAATATTGAACTCGTGGTAAATCCAAATGTTCAGGGCAAGAAGTATCCGGCCACCGATCCATACTTGGTCGGCCGCGAGAAGATTCGCGAATTCGCCCGCGCGGTTAAAAGCACCTGCCCAACGAACCTCGATGTATTTGCAGCCCAGGCTGCCGGTTACACCGACGTGGTTGCCCCACCAACTTTCGCAGTTGTCATTCAAGAGCGCAGCCTGGCCGATGTTCTTGGCGACCCAGAAGCTGACATTGACTTTTCGCGAGTTGTTCACGGCGACCAAAGATTCATTCACGCCCGCCCGATTATTGCTGGCGATGAACTTGTGAGCGAGCTTGAAGTTGCCAGCGTAAAGAGCCTTGGTGCACACTCGATGATTACCTTTGAAACCAAGATATTCGATGCCGAAAAAGAATTGGTTTGCACCGCAATTTCAACTTTGGTTGTTCGAGGTGATGAGTAATGTCGCACATCAACTTTGATGAACTTGAGGTCGGTCAAGTAATCGGAACCACCGAATTTTTGCTCACCCGCGATTCGCTAGTTCGCTATGCGGGGGCATCCGGTGATTTCAACGACATTCACTACCGTGACGACGTGGCAGCGACTGTTGGCTTGCCTGGCGTTCTGGCTCACGGAATGCTCACCATGGGAGCTGCTGTTCAGGTTGCAGTCAACTGGGTTGGAGACGCAGGTCGAATTGCCGACTACCAGGTGCGCTTCA
>JBDLVP010000022.1:0-5942 GCA_039804705.1 Actinomycetota bacterium | reverse complement strand
TCCGCTTGATTCAGCCGTTGAGGTTGAGCTCATTGCTGAGTTCAACTAACAATCTCTAAATTTTCGGCCCCATGATCTTGTTGAGGTCTTTGTAGCCCTCGGCAAGTTTCGCTGCAATCTTGTGCATCACGCTTGAGTCAGCCAATGTGGTCACATCGCCAATAGCTCGACCTTCGGCTGCATCACGCAATAGGCGACGCATAATTTTGCCCGAACGAGTCTTTGGTAGCTCTGGAACCACAAGCACCTGACGTGGGCGAGCAATTGCGCCGATCTCTTTCGAAACCCAAGCGCGAAGTTCTGCGTTTACGCGGTCGTCGTCGCCAGCCTCAGCAACTTTTTCGGTACGCAAAATCACAAAACCAACCGGGGTTTCACCGGTGATTTCATCGCTAGCGCCAACCACAGCTGCTTCTGCAACCCAAGGATGCGCCACGAGCGCCGACTCAATTTCAGCGGTCGACAAACGGTGGCCGGAAACATTCATAACATCGTCAACTCGACCAAGTACCCAAAGATCGCCATCTTCGTCGAGCTTGGCGCCATCGCCAGCGAAGTACAAACCAGGGAAGCGACTCCAGTAGCCCTCGATGTAGCGGTCTGGGTTCTGCCAGATTCCGCGAAGCATTGATGGCCAAGGTTCGGTAATGGCTAGGTAGCCAGCGTTACCTTCGGTAACCGGGTGGCCATCGTCGTCAAGCACGCTCATGCTGATTCCAGGCAGAGCAGCCTGAGCCGAACCAGGCTTAAGGTTAGTCACTCCAGGTAGAGGCGAAATCATGATTGCGCCGGTTTCGGTTTGCCACCAGGTGTCAACAATTGGGCATTTTCCGCCGCCGATTACATCGCGGTACCACATCCATGCTTCTGGGTTGATGGGTTCACCAACCGAACCGAGCACGCGAAGCGAAGAGAGGTCAAACTTGTCAGGAACCTCGCGGCCAACTTTCATAAACGAGCGAATCGCAGTTGGTGCGGTGTAGAAAATGCTGACTTTGTATTTCTCGATGATTTCCCACCAGCGACCAGGGTGTGGTGCGTCTGGGGTGCCTTCATACATAACCTGAGTCGCACCGTTTGCCAGAGGGCCATAGACCACATAGCTGTGACCGGTGATCCAACCCACGTCGGCGGTACACCAGTAAACGTCGTTTTCAGGGTGCAGGTCGAACACGTTGCGGTGAGTGTATGAAGCCTGGGTTAGGTAGCCACCCGAGGTGTGCAAAATACCCTTTGGCTTGCCGGTGGTTCCCGAGGTGTAAAGAATAAACAGAGGGTTTTCGGCAGGGAACGCCTTGGCTTCGTGCTCATCGTTGGCTGAATCGATGGCCTCGTGCCACCAAATGTCGCGACCCTCTGACCACTCAACATCTTGTTTGGTGCGCTGAACTACCAACACCGACTTCACCGATGGGCTCTTGCCGTGGGCGAGTGCTTCATCAACGGCAGCCTTTAGGCCGAATGGTTTGCCTTTTCTAAACCCACCGTCGGCGGTGATGACAACTTTGGCGCGACCATCGTCAATGCGAGTGTGTAGTGCCTCAGCTGAGAAGCCACCAAAAATAACCGAGTGAATCGCCCCTAGCCGAGCAACCGCCAACATGGCGATGGCAGATTCTGGAATCATCGGCAGGTAAATCGCAACGCGGTCACCGGCAACAACGCCGAGTGAGTGCAGCACGTTGGCTGCGCGCTTTACCTCGCGAGTTAGTTCGGCATAGGTGTAGCTGCGGGTGTCGCCGGGCTCACCTTCGAAGTGAATGGCAACTCGGTCACCGCGGCCTTCGAGCACGTGGCGGTCGAGGCAGTTGTAGGCAACATTCAGCTCGCCGTCAGCAAACCACTTAGCAAATGGCGCTTCTGACCAGTCGAGGCCTTGAGTAAATGGCTTGTGCCAGTGAAGGTGACGAGCCTGGGTCTTCCAGAATTCGTCGCGGTCAGCTTTGGCTTCAGCGTAAAGAGATGATTTAGCAATTGCTTGCTGCGAAAATGCTTCGGTCGGTGCGAAGCGGCGGCTCCCAGAATTGAGAGTTTCATTGCCCGGTTGGTTTGACATCTTTGTCCTTTTTCCTGACTCGTTGCTAATTCTTGCACAATATTTAAAAGAAATTTCGCACCTGAAACGCGAAACCTTCGCTAAGCCGTATAGTTAATGAGTCGACTTCGGTCGACCTGCGCTATAGCGATTCCCCCAATCGCATAGCGCCCGATGGCAGGCCTTCCCCCAAGGCCTGCCATCCTCTTTTTTGCACATCTTTATATGTACCGGGCAATTTCATTGCAGTCTTAGTTCAATCTGATTCGATGATCGCTTCACAACTGATTCCGCAGTGGTTTGCCGGCCTACTCGAGCAACCTCAAGTCACCGACGTATTGGTAAACCGTTTTGATCAGGTGTTCATCGACTCAAACACTGGGCTGCACCAAGTGGCCAGTGAATTTGTTTCAGATACTGAGGTCGCCTACCTTGCTCAGTCACTCATTGAAGCTGGCGGCAATCATATTGACTACGCCAACCCCATTTGTGATGTGTCAATACGTTTTGGTGAGGCAACGCTCAGAGTTCATGCCGCACTTGCAAATCGCATTTCCGATCACGCGAGTCTCTCAATTCGCATTCACCGACCAAGCCACCACAACCTGTCTGAACTTCAGGCGGCGGGGTTAATCAATGACGAAAAATTGCAGCAGCTAGAGGCATTGATCGTGAGCGGCAAAAACTTTGTGATTTCTGGTGGCACCGGTTCGGGCAAGACCACGCTGCTTCGAGCATTGCTCGCGCTGAATGGTTCAAAGCGAACCATAGTGATTGAAGACACCCCAGAACTTATGCCACTTGATGGTCACTTCGTAGCCCTGAACGCGAGAGCCGCAAATTCCGAAGGGTTTGGCCGCATCGACATTCAGCGTTTGTTAGTTGAGGCTCTTCGCATGCGCCCAGATCGCTTGGTCATTGGCGAGGTGCGCGGGGTAGAGGTAATCACCTTGGTCGAGGCCTTAAACCTTGGCGTTGAGCAAGCAGCATTCACGATTCACGCAAACTCGAGCACGCAGGTGTCTGAGCGCTTGCAAATGCTATGGATGCGCGCAGGCAGAACAACTCAAGACTTGCAGTCGCAACTTAGCCTTCAGCCACTCATCGTCATTCACCTAGCCAAAGTGCAAGGCCGGCGCCAAGTGGTTTCAATCGAAACTCTGAGCGGCCTTTCGTGAGTCAGTTGTTAGTCGCTACAGCGAGACGCGATTTAGCTAGGGGAGTACCAAGTTCGCAGGTGCTTGATTCTTTGAATTCGGCACTTAAGATCGCAGAACTACAAGAAATTATTCGCATTGCCAAAATCTCTGGTGCAGCAATTGGCGATTACCTCAAGGTCATTGACGAACACTTTGCCTTCAAGCAACTTATTGACTCGCAGGTGGCCCAAGCTGTGGCACCGGCAAAGCTCACGGCTAGGTTACTTTTGGCTTTGCCTTTGCTATCGGTTGCCCTTTGTGAGTCTCTCGGCATGCACCCGCTTCGAATACTGCTGTATACCAACCTAGGTTGGCTGTTGCTTGTGGTTTGCTCGCTTCTAACATTTGGCGCTTTCGCCAGCTATCGCAAGGCACTTGCTAAAGCCCAAGTAGTAAAGCCAGACCCAGGTCTTATCTATGACTCGGTAGCGCTCGCCGTAACGGCCGGAGTCAATTCAGTTGTGGCCTGGCAAATGGTTGAACCTTTAATTTCTGATGACCTGCCGAAATCTTTGAGCGAACTCTGGGCTAAGTCGTCATGGGTTCGTCATGAACTAGCAGCCAAAAAGCTTCAGCAGCTCGCGGCACTGCCGATTCGATTGCTGACCAGTCTTGGCGCATACCTGTTGCCTGCCAGCTTGCTGCTCAACCTGGTTCCCACAGCCCTTGCTGCACTAAACCAATCCCAACAATAGAAAGTGGTAATAACTAGTGAATAAGTTCAAATCTGAGGTTGGCGCTGCAACTGCCGAATACGTGATTGCAACCATGGCTGCCGTTGGCTTTGCGGCTCTTCTGGTGTCAATTCTGAAAAGCGATCAGGTAAAGCAGCTGCTGTTCGCCATGGTTTCGCAGGCACTAGCGGTTCCTAAGTGAAGAAATTTCGATTTAGGGCACTTCATCAAGATCGCGGCTCGGCAACGGCCGAACTAGCGATTCTGATTCCGGTTGCCATGACATTGGTTCTTGGGTTGCTGGCAGTGAGTTCGGCTCAACTAGATAGGGTGAAGCTGATTCAAGCCGCCAGTGTTGCGGTGCGAGCAGCCTCACACCTTGAGCCAGTCACCAATGTCAAAGTGATAATTGAAAAAATCGCGCCCGGCAGCAAATTTTCAATTGAATCCGACGCCGAAGTAATTTGCGCCAAAGTAAGCAAAGTGGAACTTGTAGTTGAACTCAGTGAAAAGTTTTGCAGTCGAGTGCAGGGAATGTAGTCGTGATAGCTGCGCTTAGAGGTGAATCTGGTTCAGGAACAATGTTGGCGGTGGGCTTGTTAGCCTCGGCGGCAACAATGTTTTCGATTGTCAGTGGCATTACAAACTTGAGCCTTGAAAAGACCAGATTGCAGGCAGTTGCCGATACGGTTGCAATCATTGCGAGTGACTCTAGGCAAGGACTTGTGGCAGGGGTTCCCTGTGAAAATGCCAAGCGTTTTGCAGAGCTAAATATGAGCTCGCTGCAAAAATGCTTTATTGTCAGTCTCGGCGCAAAGATTTCGGTGAAATCACAAACGTCAGCAATACTACTTATTGCAAGCGCTCAAGCTGAGCCGTTGCAGCAGTAATAAATACGTCAGGAGAATCGCTTTGGCATCAGGTCACAAGCTAGTAATCGTTGAGTCGCCAGCAAAGGCTAAAACGATTTCTAAGTACCTAGGCTCAGAGTTCGAGGTGCTCGCTTCGGTAGGTCACATTCGCGATCTCGCTGACCCTAAAGACCTACCTGCCGAAAAGAAAAAAGGCGACTACGGCCGATTTGCGGTTGACGTTGAAAATGACTTTGAGCCTTACTACGTGATTTCTGCCGGTAAGAGCAAGACTGTTTCAGACCTCAAGAAAGCCATGGCTTCAGCCACCGAGTTATATCTGGCTACCGATGAAGACCGCGAAGGTGAAGCAATTGCATGGCACTTGCTTCAGGTTCTAAAGCCAAAGATTCCAGTAAAGCGAATGGTTTTTCACGAAATCACCAAAGATGCCATTCAAGGTGCACTAGCGAATACGCGCGACCTAGACGAAAACCTAGTTCAGGCTCAAGAAACTCGTCGAGTTGTTGACCGCTTATATGGATACGAAATCTCGCCGATTATGTGGCGCAAGATTAACCGTGGTTTGAGCGCTGGCCGTGTGCAGTCACCAGCCATGCGTTTGGTTGTAGAGCGTGAACGTGAGCGTATAGCTTTCGTTTCAGCAAACTATTTCGACGTAAAGGTTTCGCTTGAAACTGGTGAGGCTGGGCAACCAAGCTTCGAAGCGAAGTTACTTTCACTTGACGGCAAGAGAATTGCCACCGGCGATAGCTTCAATGACCTCGGAAAGCTAACCAACGATTCAGTTGTTCTTGATCAACTTCACGCCGAAGGCATTGCTGCAGCGGTAAAAGATTCTGCCGCCACCATTGTGGTTACCGAGGTAGAAGCAAAGCCGAGCATCCGTCGCCCTGCTGCACCTTTTACTACTTCGACCCTTCAGCAAGAGGCATCGCGCAAACTTCGCATGTCTGCCAAGCAGACCATGGATACCGCGCAAGGTTTGTACCAAGAGGGTTACATCACTTATATGCGAACCGACTCGCCAACGCTTTCGAGCCAGGCGATCAATGCTGCTCGAAGTCAGGCGAAGGCTATGTTTGGCGCCGAGTTTGTGCCAGATTCGCCTCGTCTTTACAGTGGTAAGTCAAAGAATGCGCAAGAGGCTCACGAGGCTATT
>JBDLVP010000021.1:0-11844 GCA_039804705.1 Actinomycetota bacterium | reverse complement strand
CGGTGTTCTCAGTTGCTAGTGCCTCTGGCGCTTGAGCAGAGCAGGCTTCAGATTCTGCTGGAACTCCGTCGCTTAGGTAGCCAGTGGTGTTCTGAAGTTTGAAATCATAAGTACCTTCAGTCGCGTGCCCGTCTGAACTAACCGAACGCCAGTTCACGGTGTATGTGCCAGGTTTGTCTAGATCAACCGGGGTTGAAAGCACCTTGGCATCTACTGCTACACAGCCGTTACTCTGAACCTCGGCACCGGCATCTTTCGGGCCAACCACCTCAATGACCTCGCCAGGGTTGCCTTTGGTTTGCAAAATGTCTTCACCAAAAGTTACTGAAACATCGAACTTGCCAGCTTCAACAACCGAGTTAGCTGCTGGCGAGGTAGCGCCAACTTCATCGTGGGCCATTGCTTGAGAAGCAAAACCAAAAGTTGAGGCCAAAACGATCGACAAAACTGCAAATTTCTTGTTCATAAGGCAATTTTAGACTGCCCGCTCAAACACCCGCAGGTAAGGCAAGGCTTAGATAGTCAAGCCGAAGCAATCGACCGCAAAGTAAAATTGACTGACCCCACAAAAGCAGGAGCATTATGTCTGAGCGCCAAAAGTTTGCCTACTTCAAGCAGGTTGGAATTGGCCTTGGTGCAGGCCTTGCTGTGGTGGGTTTGGTAATTGGGGGCAGCATCATTGCTGGTACCCCAAAAAACCACGGTGCAGCAAAGCCAACGCAATCGGCTAGTGCAGCTCAAAGCGCAACCCCAACGCCTGAACCGACCTCAACTTTGCCTGCCTGCTCGGTCGCCAAAGCCGCTTCAGACAAAAAACTTGCAACTTTGCAGGCCCTAGTTGTTGACGCCAAAACCATGCGTGTTCTTTACAACGTCGACGAAGCGCGTGCATCGGCAACGGCTTCAACCATGAAACTTCTGACTTCAACTGTGGCGATTCAGCAGCTTGGCGCTGACTACCGAGCAACCACGAGGGTCTATCAAGATTCGTCGGATGCCGGAATTATTTATTTGGTGGGTGGCGGCGACCCAACCCTAAGTCGCACCGCAAAGGGCAAGTCATCCGTCTATAAAAAAGCCCCGAAAATCAGCGACTTAGCCGATCAAATCAAGGCTGCAGTTGGCGATACGGCAATTACCAAAATCGTCGCCGATGGTTCGTTGTTCAGCGGCCCTGAGTACTTGAAATCGTGGGAAACCTCGGAGCGCAAGATTGGGTACATGTCGCAGGTGAGTGCGCTTCAGGCCGATGGCGATCGCAAAAACCCCGCCAAAGAAACATCGCCTCGAAGCACAACGCCAGAGCTAAACACCGGCAAGTACTTGCGCGATGCTCTTGGCTCAGTGGCGGCAGATGCCACCGTAGAAACTGGTGTTACCCCGACCACAGCAACGCAGATTGCCTCTGTGCAGTCACAGCCAATCAGCAATTGGATTGACCACATGCTGACTGTTTCAGACAATACTCAAGCTGAGGCGCTAGCTCGCTTGATTGCAATTGACCTAAACAAAAGCGGCTCATTCGATTCGATTGACTCCGCATACAAAAGCGTGCTGGGTGGTCTTGGGCTCGATGTGAGCGGAATCAAAGTCATGGATGGCTCTGGGCTTTCTGACTACAACGCAGTTTCACCGCAGTTCATGATTTCGCTGATGAAGCTTTTGGTAGATACCAATACTGACCTCAAACTGATTCGCAAAGACCTAACAGTTTCGGGTGAAACGGGTTCGCTAGCTTGGCGCTTCAACAAGAAGAACAAAGATGCCAAGGGTCAGGTTTATGCCAAGACTGGCTGGATCAAACACGGTTACACACTCGTTGGTTACATAAACGCCAAAGACAAGAGCAAGCTGCTTTTTGCCGTGTATGCATTAGGCAAAGTAACCGCCGATACCCCGACCGCAATTGACACTCTGGTAACTGGTTTTTACCGTTGTGGGCTAGCGCTTTCTAACGGCTAGGCTGAATACAACTACCTATTCAACTTCAGGAAGCAAGCAATGTCGCTGTCAGAACAAGATGTTCTAAATAAGGTTCCAACCGGTCTTTTGATCGACGGTAAGTGGGTTCGTTCCACTTCTGACAAAGTCATTGCTGTTGAAGATCCGGCTACCGGCAAAACCTTGGTCGATGTTGCCAGCGCATCAGTTGCCGATGGAGCAAGCGCACTGAACGCTGCGCATAATGCTCAGGAACGTTGGGCAAAGACAGCTCCTCGCGAACGCGCCGAAATTCTGCGCAGAACTTTTGAATTGGTTCGCGAACGCACCGAAGAATTCGCAACGCTGATCAGCCTTGAAATGGGAAAGCCATTGGCTGAAGCTCGTGGTGAAGTGAACTACGGCAATGAGTTCTTGCGCTGGTTCAGCGAAGAAGCAGCGCGTATCAACGGCCGCTTTGGTTCGAACCCTGAGGGCACCGGCAAAATTTTGGTTACCCAGCGACCAGTTGGTCCAGCATTTGCCATTACTCCGTGGAACTTTCCGCTTGCAATGGCAACCCGCAAAATTGGCCCAGCAATTGCAGCCGGATGCACCATGGTCATTAAGCCTTCTGAGCTTGCACCGCTGACAACATTGCTCTTGGCCAAAACCATGCAAGAAGCCGGTTTGCCAGATGGCGTGCTGAATGTGATTCAGACGCTAGATTCACCTGAGGTTTCGGCTCCAATCATTGCCGACTCGAGGCTTCGCAAACTAACCTTCACCGGTTCAACCTTTGTTGGCCGCAAGTTGCTCGAGCAGTCTGCGCAGAACGTGCTTCGCACCTCAATGGAACTCGGCGGAAACGCGCCGTTCCTAGTGTTCGAAGATGCAGACCTTGAGGCTGCCGTAAACGGTGCAATGTTCGCCAAACTTCGCAACATGGGTCAGGCCTGCACCGCAGCAAACCGCTTTATTGTGCACTCAAAGGTTGCCGACGAATTTGCAGCTCGCCTTGCCGAAAAGATGCAGGCGTTGAACCTTGGTCGCGGAGTTGATTCGGCCAGCACCATGGGGCCTGTTATCACCGACAAAGCACTGGCCAACATGAAGCGCTTGGTTGAACTCACCGTAAAGGAAGGTGGCGATGTTGTCACCGGCGGTTCAGCCCTAGGTGGCGATGGTTACTTCTTTGAGCCAACCGTTCTAGCCAATGTGCCAGCTACTGCCTCGATTTTGAACCAAGAAATCTTTGGCCCGGTTGCGCCAATCGTGCGATTTGAAACCGAAGCCGAAGCAGTGGCACTTGCTAACAACACCGAATACGGGCTAATTAGCTACGCCTTCACCGAAGACCTCAAGCGCGGTATGCGCTTGGTTGATAGCCTTGAAACCGGCATGTCAGGTTTGAATACTGGAATGGTTTCAAACGCGGCGGCACCTTTTGGCGGAGTAAAACAATCTGGATTGGGGCGCGAGGGAGGCGCCGAAGGTATTCACGAATATCTTGAAACCCGCTATGTTTTGCTTCCTAATTCCGAAGCTTAAATCAAATTTCACAGGAGCAACTTGTCTAATACCGCGTCTAACGCTGCCCTAAAAACCGGTTTAGTATTTTTTGCCCGCCTTCTCGGCCCTTTCCTAATCGCGCTGATGATCTGCATGCCTGCAATTACTGCTGCATTTGGTTTGTGGCAAGTAAGCGCAATTCCTGGTGCAATCGTTTTCGGAGCAGCAATTGTTTCGGCTGCTTTTATGCTCGGATGGGTCGGTGAAGCAGCCGAGCTTGATCTAAAAGGTGGTCTGGCGGTTGGCTTGTTGGCGATTGTCACCGTGCTTCCGGAATATGTAGTTTCGGTTTACTTCGCTTTCGCAGCTGGCTCTGACCCAAGCATGATTCCTTATGCTTCAGCGAACCTAACCGGCGCTAACCGGTTGCTTTTAGGCTTCGGATGGCCAGCAGTCGCACTAATCGGCTTCTTGGCGGTGCGAGCTGGCTTGGTGAAAAAGAAGAAGAACGAAAAGTTCGGCATTGAAATTGATGACGAAGCTAAGAATGACCTTGGTTTTTTGCTTTATGCATCTGTCATTGCTCTGCTGATTCCCCTAACCGGTCAAATGCACTTGCTCGTTGGTGTTGTTCTAATTGCAATTTTTGGTGCATACCTTTGGCGTCAGTCTCACGCAGACCGTGAGGAGCCAGAACTTGAAGGCACCGCTGCCTATGTTGGCGCCCTCTCGCCTTGGGCTCGTCGCGTTTTTATTTTGGTTGTTTTCTTGCTCTCAGCTTTCATTATTTTCATTGCAGCGGAACCATTTGCACACCACTTGCTTGAGGCTGGTCGCCAGAGTGGACTAGACGAATACCTGTTGGTTCAGTGGCTTGCTCCAATTGCATCTGAGGCTCCTGAGTTCTCGCTGGCATTGCTCTTTGCGGCGCGCGGTAAGCCAACTATGGGTCTGGCAATTTTGATCTCGAGCAAGGTAAACCAATGGACAGCCCTGACTGGCTCATTGCCTATTGGCTACGTTGTTGGTGGCGGCATGGGCGCGGCTCTGCCAATGAGCGACCCACGTCAGATCGATGAGTTCATGTTGACCATCGCCCAAACCCTTTTGGGCGTTGCCCTCTTGCTAGGAATGCGTCTGGGCGCAAAGGGCGCAATCTTGCTTTTCGGTTTGTTCATGGTGGGCTTTGTAAACCCAGACCCAACTTTCAGATTCTGGTTGGCAATGGTTTACTTCGTGTTGACAGCAGTTGTTACCTGGTACTACCGAAGCAACATTGTTTCGGTTCTAAAAGCACCATTCCAGCTGCCTAAACGCTTGGTATAAAGCCCCAAAAGGCACCAAAGTTAATTCACCAAGCGTTAACCTTTAGTTCACCTAATTACGGGTTTGTTGGCCCGAGGTTCAGCCAAACTTAATGGGGTTAACAACCTTGTTACTAAGTAAACAAACTCTCTTATCGAACAAACAGAAAGGGTCCCGTGGATCCCGTATTTATCGTGGCGCTCGTAGTAGTGATCGCACTGTTTTTTGACTTCACCAACGGATTTCATGACACCGCAAATGCCATGGCAACTCCGATTGCTACCGGTGCACTAAAGCCAAAGACCGCTGTAGCAATTGCAGCCCTTATGAACTTGGCCGGAGCATTCCTTTCAACCGCGGTTGCAAAGACCATTTCGGTTTCGATGCTTAACGTTGATTTGTCTGCATTCAAAGACGGCGCAATCTTGGTTCTAGCTGGTTTGACCGGCGCCATTTTGTGGAACCTTGCAACCTGGTTACTAGGTCTTCCTTCGTCTTCATCGCACGCACTATTCGGTGGCCTAATTGGTTCGACCTTGGCTTACGCCGGTGCCGCAGCCATCAACGGCGACAAGATCATCGAAAAGGTATTGATTCCTGCGATTCTTGCTCCGGTAGTTGCTGGTATCGCTGCTTGGTTCGCTACTCGCTTGGCATACATCGCTACCGCGCGCACCCAGGCAACTCGCAAGAAGAGCGGCATCTCAACCGGCCGCTCAACCTTCAAGCTCGGTCAGGTATTCTCGTCTTCACTAGTAGCCCTAGCTCACGGAACCAACGATGCACAAAAGACCATGGGTGTTATTACCTTGGTTCTGATTGCAACTGGTTTTCAGAGCAAAGATGCTGGCGTTGCCGTATGGGTAATCTTTGCCTCAGCTGCAGCGATCGCTCTTGGTACCTACATGGGTGGCTGGAGAATCATCAAGACTCTTGGTGCTGGTCTATCAGAGATCAAGCCGGCTCAGGGCTTCGCAGCAGAAGTTGCTAGCGGTTCAACCATCTTGGCTTCAAGCGCACTTGGTTTCGCTCTTTCAACCACCCAGGTTTCATCGGGAGCCATCATTGGTTCAGGCTTGGGTCGCAAGGGCGGCGCAGTCAAGTGGGGTAAGGCTGGCCAGATCGTTATCGGTTGGTTGCTGACTCTTCCTGCTGCTGGTCTGATCGGTGCCCTATCGGCATACATAACCATGATTCCTGGGGTCGGCACCTTGATTCTGCTTGTTGCTACCTCTGCAGTCGTTTGGGTAATCTGGCGCATTTCACAGCGCAACAAGATCAACCACCAGCACGTTGGCGTTGCCGCAGTTGAGACTGCAGGTAAAGCTGTTTTGAGTCCGAAGAAGGCTGCAAAGGCCAAGAAGGGTAAGAACTAATGTTTGACCTAAGCACAATCGCATGGAGCAGCTTCTTGGAAGTTGCTGGAACCGCACTGGGTTTCTCGGCAGTAATCGCACTGGCTTTTGCTTTGGGCGTGCGCTTGCTAACCAACGCTCAGCACTCGGCATCACTTACCAAGGGTAAGAAGAGCCAAGCTGGTTCAAAGAACGCACAAATCGAGGCGCTAAACCGTATCGGTGCTTACCTATTGTTCGCTGTTTGCTTTAGCGCACTTGCCTACGGACTTTACCTAATCTTGGTAATCGACGGCATTTTGCCTGCAGCAGGAGCCAAATAGGTTTCGGTTCGATAAAGAAAACCCCGACTTCGGTCGGGGTTTTCTTTTTGCTCGTAGGCTCAATAGCATGACCAACACTTATCGCTGGGGCTATCTTGCGGCCTCTGGAATTGCCCACTCAATGGCCGCTGACTTTGCTCTTGCCGGACTGAAGATTCAGGCGGTAGGTGCACGCGATATTGATCGAGCCAACGAGTTCGCCGATAAGTTCGACATTCCAACCCGACATGGCTCATATGAAGCTCTAGTGAACGACCCTGAAGTTGACATTGTTTACGTGTCAACGGTTCACACCATGCACTTTGAGCACGCTCTGCTGGCTATAAATGCTGGCAAGCACGTTCTAGTCGAAAAACCATTCACGGTTACCTCGGCTCAAGCCCAAAAGCTTCACAAGGCTGCAACTGCCGGCAAGGTCATGGTTCTTGAAGCCATGTGGACTCGCTTCTTGCCTTCGCACCTCAAATTACAAGAACTGATTGAAGCCGGAACTATCGGTCAGGTGAAACTGGTCACCGCAGATCACAGCCAAGCGCTTCAGCACGCAAGTCGACTTTGGGACCCAGCTGTAGCCGGTGGTGCTCTGCTCGACCTAGGTATTTACCCAGTGTCATTTAGCTATCGAATTCTTGGACAGCCAAATGAGATTGCTGCCAAAGCCCAGCTAACCGAGTTAGGCGTTGATGAACTAACCAGCGCAATTTTCGAATACGAGTCAGGCGCGCAAGCCGTGTTCACCACCTGCATGTCAGTCGCAGGCCCAGTGAACGCTGTGGTTACTGGAACCAAGGGTCGCGTTGAGCTAGAGAAGTCTTTCTATAACAACACCGCTTGGGTTGCCTTTGACAACAACGACAACGAGATTGCTCGCTATGTGCCAGCGCACGAAGGTCGCGGCATGCAATACCAGGCACTTCACTTTGAAGAGTGCTTGCGTCAAGGGCTTCTAACCAGCCCAATTCTGCCTCTGAGTGAGTCAGTTCAGATTATGCAAACCCTAGATGCGATTCGCTCGCAAATCGGTGTTCGCTACGCGGGTGAGTAGCTTCTAAACCTCGCGATGTGCGCCAGGTGCAGCAGACACCACAAAGATGTCTGGCTTGGCGTATCCGAGTGTTTCAAATTCAGCGGTGATCGCAAGATTGACCTCTGAGATTTTGTGAATCGGGGTAAGTGCAATCGCTGCACCTCCGAAGCCGCCACCGGTCATCCTGGCGCCAATGGCACCGTGACGCAGCGCGGTCTCTACCGCGGTGTCGAGTTCATCAACTGAGATTTCAAAGTCATCGCGCATTGATACGTGAGATTGGTAAAGCAGTTCTCCGATAGCGGTTGGCCCTTGCTCTCGCAAAGACTTCAGGGTTTGCAAAACGCGTTCGTTTTCGGTGACTACGTGCCGCACGCGCCTAAAGGTTTCGTCGTCTAGCAGGCTCTTGGCGCGCTCGAGGTCGGCACTTGAAACATCTCGCAGTGCCTTGGCGTTGAGTGCCACAGCGCCTGCTTCACAGGCTGCTCGACGTGAGGCATAGCCACCGTCGGCATGGCGATGAGCCACCTTGGTGTCGATAATCAGAAGCTCTAGGCCTTCTTTAGCAAAACCTAAGTTGACTACCGCGGCGGTTAGGTCGCGGCAGTCAAGAAATACACCGTGGTCAAGTTCGCCAAGCAGTGAAGCAGATTGATCCATGATGCCGGTTGGAGCACCAACAATCTCGTTTTCGGCAAGCTGCCCAATTCGAGCCAGAGTTCGGCGGTCAAGCTCGGTTCCCCAAAGTTCGTTTAGTGCAACCGCAACGGCACACTCGATAGCGGCTGACGATGAAAGCCCAGCACCAACCGGAACATCAGAGTCGATGTAGCAATCGAAGCCGGCACCTGAAACGTTGCCAACTTTTCGAATCGCCCAAGCCACACCCAGCGGGTAGGCCGACCAGTCAGAAACGCCTTCGCGTGAAATCTCATCGAGCGCAATTTCAACAATGTTGTTTGAAAAGCTCGAGGCAACCCGAATTAGACCATCTTGGCGAAGTGAAATGGCGGCGAAGGTGCGCTTGTTGATTGCGAACGGAAAAACAAAACCGTCGTTGTAGTCGGTGTGCTCACCGATTAGGTTTACTCGCCCAGGTGCCGACCAAATGCCCGACGGCTGGTAACCAAATAGCTCTGCAAACCCGTTCCTGGTTTGTGCAATCAAAGTGTCAGTCATTACAAAACCTCTAGCAAATTAGCCGCGATGGTTTCTGGAACCACATCGCCGATCCAAGCTCCCATGGCAGCTTCTGAGCCGGCCAAGTACTTGAGTTTGTCAGCTGCCCTGCGCGGTGAGGTAATTTGCAACTGCAAACGAACGTTCTCGCCACCAGCCACATTAGGTGCCTGGTGCCAAGCCGCAATGTATGGAGTCGGGGTGTCGTAGAGGCGATCTAGTGCCGAGAGTAACTGCTTGTAAATAACAGCAAGTTCATCGCGTTCAGAATCGGTGAGCTCAGCCAGCGAACCAACATGACGGTGAGGCAATAGGTGAATCTCAATTGGCCAGCGTGCAGCAAACGGCACATAAGCGGTGAAGTTTTCACCCTTGATGAGAACGCGTTCAGATGCTTGTTCGAACTTCAGCGTTTGCTCAAATAGATCTGGGCCAAATTTTTCTAGCGACTGCATAAGCTTTTGGGTGCGTGGAGTCACATAAGGGTATGAATAGATCTGACCGTGTGGGTGGTGCAAGGTCACACCAATTTCTTGCCCACGGTTTTCGAACACAAAAACCTGACGAATACCAGGCAGCGCATTTAGGTTCGCGGTGCGATCAGCCCAAGCTTCAATTACGGTGCGAACGCGCTCAAGCGGCAGGCCGCCAAGCGAGCCGGTGTGCTCAGGGCTAAACACAACTACCTCACAGCGACCGATTGAGTCGCGGGTTGAACCCAAAGCCAAATCTTGAACCACTGCGTAATTCGGGTCATCAACCTCGGCAAGAACTGGCCCAAACGAAGGGCTCTTGTTTTCGAATACTGCAACGTCAAACACATCGGGCAGCTCAGACGCGTTTTCAGCCGTGGTTGGGCAAAGTGGGCACTGGTGGGCAGGTGGTAAAAATGCCCGATTCTGTCGAGCTGCCGCAATTGAGATCCAGTCGCCAGTTAGCGAATCAAGACGCATGCGAGCCACCGGCGGGCGCTCTGCTGCTGGCCTTACATCTGCGAGGCGAGTGGCCGGCAGGGCGCTTTTAGCGTCGTCAAAATAAAACAGGTCGCGACCATCAAATAGATTGGCCGACTGCTTTTTGATCTGGGTCATAAAACAATTTTAGAGCGAGTGGTGAGTTTGAAAATTTCGAACCAAAGCAATCCGATTGCCACGGCGGCAAAACAAATCAGCCATTCGAAAATAGTGAGGCTGCTCAATCTAAGTGCTTGCGCGACTGCGGGAACATTTACGATTACCAACATCAGAGCACCAGCAAAAATCAGAATGTATTTGAGGGTCGGGTTCTTTAGTTTTCGCAGGCTTTGCAGTGCCGAAAGCTGCCAGCTGCGGTTCACCAAAATTAGGCCTATGTTGAGCAGCAGCAAAGTTACAAAAGCCATAGTTCTGGTGGTTTCGTCAGGCAATCCAAAAGCTAGTGTCCCAAAATAAACCGCAAGGATAACCGCCAGTGCTGAGGCTCCCTGCAAGAGGGCGATGGTGAGCACTCTGGCTGAAAAGAGTTTGGCGTTGCTGGCTCGAGGAGCTTTGCGCATGACCGAATTATCGATTGGTTCTGACTCAAAAACGATTGAGCAAGCCGGGTCAATAATCAGTTCTAGAAAAGCAATTAGAACCGGCACCAAAACTAGCGGCCAGTGAGAGTTCAAAACCGGAATCAAGGTCATTCCCAAAATCGGCACGTGCACTGCCAAAACATAGGTGAGCGCTTTTCTCATGTTCTCGAAAATGCCGCGACCGTTTTTCACGCCGGCAACAATCGAGGTGAAGTTGTCATCGGTTAGAACTAACCCGGCAGCTTCTCGCGCAACGTCGGTTCCGCGTTTGCCCATTGCAATTCCAATGTCAGCAGCCTTGAGTGCCGGTGAGTCGTTTACTCCGTCGCCAGTCATTGCAACTACTTCACCATTAGCCTTGAGGGCTCGAACCAGTTGCAGTTTCTGCTCTGGCACAACTCGTGCGTAAACGTTCACCGATCTCACGCGAATCGCCAACTCAGCCTCACTGAGTTCAGCCAATTCAGATCCGGTCAGCGCGCCGGCTGAGGCATCCAAGCCAATTTCACGGGCAATCGCCAGCGCGGTGCCAGGGTAATCGCCGGTAATCATGATTGTTCTAATTCCAGCCAGAGCGGTTTCGGCAATTGCTTCGGGAACACCTGGGCGAACTGGGTCTTGCAGGCAGGCGAGTCCCAATAACTCAAACTCATAGTCAGTTACCGAGTCTTGCAGTGAGGTTGCATCAATGACTTTGGCAACCGCCAATACGCGACGACCATTTGCAGTAGCAGCCTGAACTTGGGCATCTAGAACTTTGGTTTGGCTCTCACTCAGGCGGCATAGTTTGGCAATTGCCTCAGGTGCACCTTTGGTGGCAACCACTAGCTTCTGCGATTTGGTGCGCCAAGCGTAGGTAACAGCAAGCAGTTCGTCGGTCAGCGGGTATTCGCGCTCGAGAACCCAAGTTTTATGGTTCGAAACCTCGGCGGCTAAGTGGCTTGCCTCAACTTGTTTGAACGCTTTTTCCATTGGGTCAAAAGGCTGAACCGCCGATGCCAAGGCTGCGAACTCAGCCACCTGCCGATAACTTTCTGGCAGCTGGTCAGTACCAACTTCTATTGCATCACCTGAGACTACAAACTCGCGAACGGTCATTTGGTTCATGGTTAGAGTTCCAGTTTTATCGGTACAAATTACCGTGGCCGCACCTAATGCTTCAATAACCGCGGCTCGCCTAGTCAGCACATGATTTTTAGAAAGCCGCCACGCGCCCAGTGCCATGAATACCGCCAGCACCACTGGGAATTCTTCGGGGATCATCGCCATCGCTGTTGCCACTCCGGCAAGCAACCCTTCGAGCCAGTGTGCGCGGGTCAATCCCAAAATCACAGTGACTGAAACCGCCGCCGCAATGCTCACGGTTGCAATAACTCGAACCAGTTTGTTGATTTCTAGTTGAAGATGAGTGTCGCCAACTTCGATTGATCCGATCGCTGTGCCAATTTTGCCGAGCTCAGTATTTTGGCCAGTTGAAGTGACAATAGCAACACCTTGGCCTTTGACAGCCATGCTTCCCGAGTAAACCCAGTGCGAGCTCGCGCTGCCCGGTTTTTCAACTGGCACACCATCAAGTTGCAACGAAGCTTCTTTTTGAACGGCAATTGATTCACCGGTCAGGCTTGATTCGTCAACGAAAAAGTTGTTGCACTCGAGCATCATGGCATC
>JBDLVP010000020.1:0-7861 GCA_039804705.1 Actinomycetota bacterium | reverse complement strand
TATCCACAGGTTATTAGAGTGTGTCAACCGAGTTATACACAAGTCTGTTCACAGGGTCATTTGTAAGTCTGATGTCGGGGCTCCATGCTAGACAGGCATAGAAGTAATGAAAGGCAATATCCAATGAGCATGAACGGTGCTACAAACTACGACCCATCTGCCCAGGGTCGCACTTTGCCACACGACATGTTGGCCGAACAAAGCACCATCGGCGGAATGTTGCTTTCAAAAGACGCTGTTGCCGAAGTATTCGAATATGTGAAGTCAGCCGATTTCTATGCACCAAAGCACGAAGTCATCTTCGACGCGATCATCAAGCTTTTCGGTAAGGGCGAACCTACCGACGCAATTACAGTTACCGACCAGCTAACTAAAGACGGCAACCTAATTCGAGCCGGCGGCGCTGACTACTTGCACACCCTTACTTCGATTGTTCCGACCGCGGCCAACGCCGACTACTACGCACGCATTGTTTCTGAAAAGGCTGTGCTTCGTCGCCTAGTAGAGGTTGGCACCAAAATCGCGCAAATGGGCTACAACAATGAGGGCGAAGTTCTTGATCTTGTAAATGCAGCCCAGGCTGATATTTATGGGGTCGTAAGTCAAGGTGTTGGCCAAGAATACGCAACTTTGAGCGAATCAATTGCTGACGCAATGGATGAAATTGAGTCTGCCCAGCAACGCGGCGGTGAAATGACCGGTGTTCCAACCGGATTCGCCGAACTCGATGAAATGACTCATGGCTTGCACGCCGGGCAGTTAGTTATTGTGGCAGCCCGACCTGCTGTGGGTAAGTCAACCCTGGCTCTAGACATCGCGCGAAACGCAGCTATTCGCCACAAAATGCCAACCGTCTTCTTTTCACTTGAAATGGGTCGCGCTGAAATCGCAATGCGCTTGCTTTCCGCCGAGTCGAGCATTCGCTTGCAAAACCTCCGCAAGGGAACTCTCGAAAACAATGACTGGTCACGCCTGTCTTTGGTTCGCGGCAACATTCACGAGGCCCCGCTTTTTGTTGACGACAGCCCAAACCTCACAATGGTTGAGATTCGAGCAAAGTGTCGTCGCATGGCCCAACAGCACGGTCTAAAACTTGTGGTCATTGACTATCTTCAGCTGTTGTCGTCTGGCAAAAAGGTTGAGTCACGCCAGCAAGAAGTTTCTGAGTTCTCTCGAAACCTCAAGTTGCTTGCAAAAGAGCTAGGCTTGCCGGTTATTGCAATTTCACAGCTAAACCGAAATTCAGAACAAACCAAAGACAAAAAGCCAGATATCTCGCAATTGCGTGAATCAGGCTCGCTCGAACAAGACGCCGACGTAATTGTTTTGCTTCACCGAGAAGCTCTGGGCGAAAAAGATCACCCACGTGCTGGCGAAGCCGATTTGATTTTGGCAAAGCAACGAAATGGTCCTACCGGAACCATCACCGTGGCTTTCCACGGGCAATATTCTCGGTTTGCAAACATGAAGGCCTAGGCCTTCGAATATGAAAATATAGCCCTGTGCGTTTATTGCTTTCACTTCGAGCTGCCTTGGCCATTGCCGCAGGCTTAGTACTCACTTTTGTTCAGAGTCACTCATCGCTGCTTGGACTATTCACTTTTGCAGGCTTTGCAGCGGTAAGCGCTATTTTGGTTCCGCTGGCTTCGCTGCTGTTTGCCAGGGCAAACTTTCTGGAGTCACTCGCCCAAGGCGCAGTTAACGCAATTGCCGCAATTTTCTCATGGTTTATGGCAACTAATGCAGACCAAACCATTCAAAGCCTTTTGTGGTGCGTTTCGAGCTGGGCAGTAATTATTGCCGTGCTCGAGCTGTACTTTGCCAAGAAGCAGCTAAAGGCAAGCGCCGGCAGCAAAGAACGCAACATCAGTGCCACATTGGCTCTTCTTCTCGCGATTGCCTACTTGGTAATTGGCTTCGACGAAACATCATCGGTTGGTTTGCTCAGTGCCTACTTAGTGCTGTCTGGGGTTCATCTGGGAATCTCAGCTGCATCTGAAACTGCAAAGTAGGCTTGGATGTATGCCTAAGAAAAAAGCCGAAATCGGCCTAAGAACTTATTTGTCGCTCGCAACCATTGCTGGCCTTGTTGTTGGCGTGTTGGTTTGGGGCGGCCTTCGCGACATTTCAAAGTCGCTGATTTGGGGCGGAATTACATTTATTGTTGCCGTAGTTGGCATTGCAACCTTGGCCTTGACCGTAAAAGAAGACGACGCTGACCCTGATCAGCCTCGCCTCAAGTAACTGCTACTTCTGAATTAGAGCTGCAAGCTCAGTTGCCACACCAATGTAGGTCTGTGGCTTCAACTGAAGCAAACGCTCTTTAGCAGCATCGCCAATGTTCAATGTGTTCACGAAGGTAATCAAATCTTCGCCACTAATGCGCTTGCCTCGAGTTAGTTCTTTCAGCAATTCATAAGGGTTGCTAATGTCACTTCGACCGGCAGCAACTTCGGCACGAATGACGGTCTGAATGGCCTCACCAAGAACTTCCCAATTGTCGAGCAAGTCACCGGTGAGCACGGCTTCTGAAAGTTCAATCTCACCAAGACCACGAGTTACGTTGTCGAGAGCCAGCATTGAGTGACCAAAACCAAGACCAATGTTTCGCTGAGAGCTTGAGTCAGTTAGGTCGCGCTGCAATCTTGAAGTAACCAAAGTGGCAGCCAGGCTGTCGAAGATCGCATTAGAAAGTTCAAGGTTCGATTCAGCATTTTCGAAGCGAATTGGGTTGACCTTGTGAGGCATGGTCGAAGAACCAGTGGCACCTGCCTGAGGAATTTGCTTGAAGTAGTTCAGCGAAATGTAAGTCCAGATGTCGGTGCACAAGTTGTGCAAAATACGGTTGAACAGAGCAACTGAACCGTAAAGCTCAGCCTGCCAGTCGTGAGATTCGATCTGGGTGGTTAATGGGTTGAAGGCAAGCCCTAGTGAAGTTACAAAATCTTCAGCTTCGGCTCGCCAGTTAACATCTGGGGCTGCAACTACGTGAGCCGAAAAGGTTCCCGTGGCACCGCTGAACTTACCGAGGTACTCAGCTGCTTCAATTCGAGAAACCTGACGCTCTAGTCGGTAAATGAAAACCGCAAGCTCTTTACCCATTGTGGTTGGGGTGGCAGGCTGACCGTGAGTGCGTGACATCATGGCGCTTTGCGCATATTTGGCTGAAAGACCGCGCAACTTCTCAAGAAGAACTGATACCTTCGGCAACCAAACATTCTTGACTGCATCGCGAACCGTAATTGCGTAGCTCAGGTTGTTGATGTCTTCGCTAGTGCAAGCAAAGTGGGTTAGTTCAAGCAGGTCAGCTCGACCAAGTTCATTCAGGCGAGCGCGGATGAAATACTCAACGGCCTTAACATCGTGACGGGTGGTCGCTTCGGTTTCTGCCAGTTCGGCAACATCGGAATCAGAAAAGTTTTCAACGACAGCACGAAGCTTCTGAATCTCGGCAACGCTTAGCTCTGCGTTGTTGCCTAACAGGTTGCGGTTAGCCAAGTGAATCAGCCACTCAACCTCAACTGCAATACGAGCTCGGTTCAAGCCAGCCTCAGACAGATAAAGACCTAAGTCTGAAACGGCGGCCCGGTAACGGCCATCAAGTGGGCTAAGTGGTTGCGCTGAAAGATTACTCACCAGTCCATATTGCCGTAAATCCCAAGTGCTCGAGTGAGCAGTTACTCACAAGTTTTGATTTGGGCTAAAAAGAACCCAACGGAATCACAAAAATGGCTAAATGCTGAACGAACTTGCCCTCGAAGCCGTGCACATTCTGCTGCGCAGCGCACAACCTCAACCAGATCAATGGCAAGACGCAGCTGCCATAGCACTTACGGCAAAACTAGAAGATGCAATTTCACACCTTCATCACCTAAAGAACCTAGGTCAACTAATCGATAAGACCTCGTTGGTGCCAGGTGTCTGAACAAATTGCCAACCAAAACGAATTACAGAGAATCGCGGCAAATCTTCACACGGCAAAGCTAATTCTTGAGGGTGACTTGCTGGCAAATCTAATCACCCACCCAATTCGAAGCGCGTTGCTTGAGTTGAAACTATTCGATCTGTCAAATTCTCTGACCCATTTGCATCAGGCTTGCCTGGCAGTCGAGCACAATCTGTTTCGAAACGAGAACAAACTCGCTGCGAATCACAATGCCTTGGCAAGTGATCTTGCCATCGGTGCTGCAAGCCTGTTGGCAGGAGCACTTCAAGTTATGCCGGTCACTGCTGAAACGGGGGTTTGGGTAAAGCGAATTGAGGCGATCTCTCAAACCTTTGTTTCCAATCGAGTGGTCGATTATGTAACTCGACTGCAAATGGTGACTTCTGGGCAGCACGCAAAAATACGAATCGATAAAAGTACAACTGGTTCACTACGGCAATTCACCGTTTACATTCCCGGCACTCAGCAGTGGAACCCACTGGCTTCTAGAAACCCCCTTGATGTGGGTTCGGCTATTGAATCGGCTGCATCAGGTTCAACCAAGTCAGCGGCACAGAAGTCAGTTTTAGCCGCGATGAAGCAGGCGGGCATTGGCAAAAATGATCTTGTGATCTTGGTGGGACACTCACTCGGCGGAATCGTGGCAGCAAACATCGCCAGTCAAAAGCAAAACTTCAAAGTCAACGGGCTAATTACCGTGGGTTCGCCAACAACTCGGGTGATTTTTGATCCAAAAATTGAGGTTCTAAATATCGGTCACAGTGACGACTTAGTTACCAAGCTAGATGCGGCCGAATTTAGAGGCCACATGTCTAATACCAATCGCTTTGACTGGCTAAGCCTCACCCCAAAGCAACCACTTGAACAACCGTCGCTTCTCCCACAACATGACTTAGCGAACTATCGAAATACTGCCGAAAGAATTGACCTAAGTGAAAACTCACAACTCAAAAAGATTCGCGATTTCTTTTTGAGCGCAGGCGCCGGCAAAATCAGCAGTCAAACGTTTGAAATTGGCCGAACGCCTAGAGAATCCCAGTGAGTTTGAACACCCAACGAGCAACAAAAGTTGAAACGCTCATGACCAAGGCACCTAAGATCGCCCATCCGAGCGATGCAATATTCAGCCCCTGCTGGGTAAAGCCATCGATAGAAACACCACTGCCATCGTGAAGCTGGTTGCTCAGCCAAGCCACAAATAACAAAAGTGCACCGTTGATTACAAATGAAATCAAGCCAAAGGTGAGCAAAAACAATGGGAAAGCTAAAACTTTAACTACCGGTGCAATTAGCGAGTTGACCAGCCCAAATATCGCGCCAACTAGCAAGAATGAGCCGATTGTTGGCCACAAATCGCTGCCGCCATAAGGGTGCAGGGCGATGCTAGGCACAACCAGAGTTACAAAATAAAGACCGATTGCATTGATGCAGGTTCCGACGATAAAACGAATCATGTTTCGATTGTCGCAGGGATAACAAGTAAATTGGTTTATGTGAGTTCGCAAGATACCCAGCGTGTGCCAATGGTTCAGCTGCTAAACCCAGAGGGCGAATTTGCCGTGCCTAAGGAATATGCCGAATACGGCAAGTACTTAGACCGCTTGAGCCAAGCAGACTTTCTGAAGTTCTATCGCGACATGGCTCGCATTCGCCGCTTCGACAATGAGGCCACAGCTCTTCAGCGCCAAGGCCAACTTGGTTTGTGGATTCCAGCTATTGGCCAAGAAGCCGCTCAGATTGGTTCGGGTTACGGCGTTGGACCAAACGACCACATTTTTCCTAGCTACCGCGAACACGGCGTAGCTATTACTCACGGCATTGACCTGATGTCGATTCTGAAAATGCTTCGCGGTGTAAACCATGGTGGTTGGAACCCAGACGAAACTCGATTCCACCTTTACGCAATTGTTTTGGGAACCCAAGTGCTTCACGCAACCGGTTACGCAATGGGTGTTGCCTTTGATGGCAACGTTGGCACCGGCAACCCAGATCGCGATCAGGCTGTAATCACCTACTTCGGCGATGGCTCAACTGCCGAGGGTGATGTGAGCGAAGGCCTATTGTTCGCAGCAATCAACAAGACACCTCAGGTTTTCTTCTGCCAGAACAACCAGTGGGCAATCTCGGCGCCAACCTCGAGTCAGACCGCGGTTCCGCTTTACCGTCGCGGCGATGGCTTTGGTGTGCCAGGTGTTCGCGTTGACGGCAACGATGTCTTGGCCTGCTACGCAGTAACTGCGAAACACATGGATGATGCCCGAAACGGCCTCGGACCTACATTTATTGAGGCATTGACCTATCGCGTTGGTCCACACACCACATCTGATGACCCAACTAAGTACCGCGACAACGAAGAGCTTGAACTCTGGAAAACTCGCGACCCACTAATTCGTCTTGAGAAGTTCTTGCGTCGCCAGGGTATTGGCGATGACTTCTTCGAAGAAGTAAAACGCGCAGGCGACACTTTGGCCGAAGAAATTCGCGCAGCTACTTTCGCACTCCAAGACCCACCGTTTGAAAACATGTTCAACCACGTTTACTCAGAGCCACACCCATTGATTGAAGAGCAGTTAGCTTGGCTTGAGCAATACGAAGCGTCTTTCGAAGACGAAGCACACTCGGGTGGTAGCCATGAGTAACTTTGTTGAAATGACGATCGCAAAGGCGATCAACGCCGGTATTCGCAAAGCCATGGAGAACAACGACAAGGTTTTGGTTTTCGGTGAAGACGTTGCCGAGCTTGGTGGCGTATTCCGCGTTACCGAAGGTTTGCACAAAGACTTTGGTCAAAAACGAGTTTTCAACTCTCCGATTGCTGAGTCGGGAATCATCGGAACCGCAATTGGTTTGGCTATGCGCGGCTACCGCCCGGTCGCTGAAATTCAGTTCGACGGTTTTATTTTTCCGGCTTTCAACCAGATCACATCTCAGCTGGCAAAAATCACTAACCGCTCAGAGGGTTTTTTGAGCATGCCGGTGGTAATTCGAGTTCCATTCGGTGGCGGTATTGGTGCAGTTGAGCACCACAGCGAAAGCCCAGAGGCTTACTTTGCTCACACTGCCGGTTTGCGAGTGGTTAGCCCGAGCAATCCCAACGATGCCTACTGGATGATTCAGCAGGCAATTGAGTCTCGCGATCCAATTATGTTCTTTGAGCCAAAACGTCGCTACTGGCAAAAGGGTCAAGTGAACCTTGACCAGCCACCTCAGCCATTGCACACCGCTCGCGTTGTGCATGACGGCAGCCAAGTTACCGTTGCAGCCTATGGACCAATGGTTACCGTTGCTTTGCAAGCGGCTCAAATTGCAGCTCAAGAAGGAATCAGCCTCGAAGTTGTTGACCTTCGTTCAATGTCTCCGATTGACTTCACCACCGTTGTTGAATCGGTAAAGCGCACCGGTCGTTTGATTGTTGCCCACGAGGCAAGCACCTTCGTGTCGATTTCTAGCGAAATCGCTGCGCGCGTTGCTGAACTAGCTTTCTACCACCTTGAAGCACCAGTGCTTCGCGTTGGTGGTTTCGATGTTCCTTATCCACCAGCCAAACTCGAAGAGGTCTTCTTGCCAGATGCCGACCGCATCCTTGAAGCCGTCGACCGAATTTTGGCTTACTAGGCAAGGCAAAAAATGAGTCAACTAGCACACTTCAATTTGCCAGACGTAGGCGAAGGTCTTACCGAAGCCGAGATCGTTACCTGGATGGTAAAGCCGGGCGATACCGTTACGGTCAACCAGATTATTTGCGAGATTGAAACAGCTAAGTCTTTGGTCGAGTTGCCAGTTCCTTTTGCCGGTGTCGTTTCAGAGCTTTTGGCTAAAGAGGGCGAAACCGTTGAGGTTGGTAAGCCAATCATCGCGGTGACCGTTTCAAGCGGGGCTGCCCCATTGCATGCTCAGGTAGCAGAGCAAGCCGCA
>JBDLVP010000019.1:0-13527 GCA_039804705.1 Actinomycetota bacterium | reverse complement strand
CCTGTTCCTTGAGGCGGAATAGGCGGTCCCAGAGAATATGACGGGCCTGTGGGTCAAGGCCGGTGGTTGGCTCATCGAGCAGCAGAATTTCTGGCTCGTTTACCAGACCGCGGGCAATCGTCAAACGACGCTTCATGCCGCCAGATAGATCGTCAACTTTCGCAGCGCGCTTGTCTTCAAGTTGCGCAAACTTTAGAAGTTCTTCAACCTTGGCTTTTACAAACTTGCGACTTAAACCAAAGTAACGACCATAGATGTAAAGGTTTTCCCAAACCTTGAGTTCGTTATCAAGATTGTCTTGCTGCGGCACAACACCAAGGTGCGCGCGAATCTCAGGGCCTTTTTCGTTTGGGTCTTTGCCCAAAATCTCAAGGTTTCCGCTGCTTCGCTGAAGGGTGCTCGAGATCATTCGCATGGTGGTTGACTTGCCGGCACCGTTAGGGCCGAGCAAACCAAAAGACTCGCCTCGGCGAACTTCAAAGTTGATTCCGTTTACTGCGGTGAAGTCGCCGTAAACCTTCTTTAGGTCTTTAGCAACAATCAGATTGTCTGCGTTTTTGGCGGTTTTTACCACGGGTTCCATCCTTGGAAAATGTTTTTAATCAAGACAGCGTTTTAGGCTAACACAAGCAAGATATCCTTGAAGCTATGCCTAAGAAATCGCCAGCCGCCAAGCGCAAACCTGGCAATACTCGGGTCACAGGCAAAGAACAGTACTACACCCCCGTTTCGCTTGCCGAGCGACTCCTCGGCGAAGTCTCAGCCGTGGTTCCAGACCTTCTTACCCGCACAATACTTGAGCCAGCTGGCGGCACCGGAAGCTTCTTGACCGCCGCTCGCAACATTGGCATCGAATCAATTCTGAGTTTCGACATTGAGCCAAAGCACGCCGATGTTGCCAAAGCCAACTTTCTGACTAAACCACTCAAGCTCAAGAACGCAGTCACTATTTCAAACCCGCCATTTGGGCGCAATAACTCTTTAAGCATTCCCTTTTTCAACAAAGCGGCCAACCACAGCGATGTAATCGCGTTCATTGTGCCCAGGTCTTGGCGAAAGTGGTCGGTCATTAACCGCCTCGATCGCAGCTTTCACTTAGTAGCTGACCACGACATTCAGATTGACTACGTCGATGACGCCGGCGACGAACTTAGCAAACGAACTAGCCTTGCCACTTGCTTTCAAATTTGGCAGCGTAAAGACACCTTGCGCCCGCACTATTCGGTCCAAGATAAAAAGGTAATCACCAAGGTTGCGCCTGAACTAGCCGATGTAGCACTCACGGTTTTTGGGTTTGGTTGTGGCAACCTTAAGACCGAATTTGAGCGAAAGCCAAACACCACCAGCATGTTTTTGAAGCTCAATCACCCAGCTGCTCTTGCCGCGCTTCAATCAGTCGACTTCAGCAGGTTCTATAAAAACACCGCCTATACCGAAGCCTTGAGCATTCAGGAGATTAACTACCTTCTGAACGAAACTATCTTTGGGGATTCTTTCTTGATTGAAAAGGTTAACTAATACATGAGCATGATGATGGGCCGTAGAGGCAACAACGCACCAAAAGACAAAGGCCCTAAAGCCAGTTTCCGACAACTGATTCCCTACTTAGCCGAGCACAAGAAGTCTCTATGGCTAGCTGTTGCCCTTTCGGTTGTTGGCGCAGCCTTCTCGCTCGCCCAACCGCTAATCACCGGGCAGGTAATTTCAGCTGTTCAAGCTGGCAAAGATCTAACCGGCATTGTTGCTCTGCTAGTCACCCTCATCATCGTTAGCGCAGCTTCGAGCGGTTTCATGTATTACGTGCTCACCCGCACCGGCGAAGGCGTTGTTCTTTCAGCCCGCAAGCACCTAGTTTCACGCATGTTGAAACTTCCGATTAAGGAATACGACCTGCGCAGAACCGGTGACCTGGTTTCTCGAGTCTCGAGCGACACCACCTTGCTTCGCGCAGTTCTTACTCAAGGTCTTGTTGATGCCGCCGGTGGCGCACTTATTTTCTTGGGTTCAATCGTCGCCATGGCAATTATTGACCCGGTGCTTCTTGGCACCACCCTCACCGTAATCTTCTTGGCCGTTGGCGCCATCGTCGTGAGCGCCCGACGCATTCGCGCGGCAACCACCAAAGCTCAAGAGCGCGTTGGTTCAATGTCAGCAGCAGTTGAGCGTGCCCTTGGCGCAGTGAGAACCATTCGCGCAGCGCGCGCCGAAAAACGCGAAGCCCACGCAATCATTGTTGATGCCACCCACGCCTATCAAAAAGGTGTTGAGATCGCCCGCATCAACGCAACCGTAACCCCGCTTGGTGGCATGGCCATGAACGCCGCATTCATTGTGGTTCTCGGCGTTGGCGGTTACCGAGTTGCAGCCGGCACCACGACCGTGGCCAACCTGGTCACCTTTATTTTGCTGTTGTTCCTAATGATGCGCCCAATCGGTCAAGCATTCGGCGCCTACACCTCAACCCAGAGTGCATTGGGTGCGCTGGCTCGCATCCAAGAAATTATTGAAATTAAAACCGAGGATGAAATTCACGAAGGCAAAGAGTCGGCAACCCGCCACCCAGCCAACAAAGTGGCAATTGAATTCGACGATGTGCATTTTGAATACGCAGCCGTTCCACTCGAAGATGGCGCACTGCCTGAACCAAAGCCGATTCTCAAAGGAGTTAGTTTCGCAATTGAACGCGGCTCACGCATTGCACTGGTTGGCCCATCGGGTGCCGGCAAGTCAACCATTCTGAGCTTGATCGAACGCTTCTATGAACCAACTCAAGGTCGCATTTTGCTCGACGGCCAGCCGGTTCAAAACCTGACCCGCTACGTGCTTCGCGAACAGATCGGCTACGTCGAACAAGACGCCCCGGTGCTCGCTGGCAGCATTCGTGAAAACCTGCTCATCGGCAAGCCAGACGCAACCGACGAACAGCTGATTCACGTGCTCAAAGAAGTGAACCTTCTTGAAGTTCTTGAACGCGACGAACGAGGCCTGAACGCCGAAGTTGGTGAAAACGGAATCATGCTCTCGGGTGGTGAACGTCAGCGTCTAGCAATCGCAAGAACCTTGCTAGCTGCCCCGCCGATTCTGCTTCTCGATGAATCAACCTCAAGCCTCGACGGCCTCAACGAACAGCGCATGCGCGAAGCCATTGACGCAGTTGCAAAGAACCGAACCCTCATCGTCATCGCCCACCGCCTAAGCACAGTGGTAGATAGCGATCAGATCATTGTTCTCGACAACGGCAAAGTGGTTGGCACTGGCACCCACAGCGAACTCGTGAAGTCAACGCCGCTCTACAAGGAGTTGGCGAAGCATCAGCTGTTGGTTTGATTAGTGCTACTAGGCACTTTCACTAAATAGAGATCTAAGAATCAATTACTAAATTGACTGTTTTTAACTCATTTTGATTTTAACAAAATCTGTTATAGTCAAATAGTGTTGAAAATAGGCACAACTCAATAATCTGGGGGAAAAATGAAAAAAACAATTGGATTGATTTGTATTTTTACAGCAATTTTGTTAGCTGCACCAGCGCATGCAACATCTGTCGAAGATGACACCCTAATTTCAAACCAAATGGGGAACTTGGGGATCTCTACACAGAACCAACAAACCATCTTGGAAAATATTCACGCTGGCATTTTGCCATTGTCCGAGAACTCAACAAATACTCCCGTGAGCACAATTACCTCTAGCGATAGTTCTTTTGCCATCACGACCAATTACTATGCTGATGGTTCCGCCAATCAAACTAAGGTGGCCCTTCCTGCGAACCCGCTTCTGCGTGCTAGCGTCTCGGGATGTAAACAGGCCGCCTACACTGGTTACACAAAATACACCTCGTGCTCTGTGTATCGTGCAACGGTACTTGTCACTCAGTCGTTTCTTGCAGACTTCACGATTTATGGCGGAATAAACAACGACAAAGTGACCAAGGTTGCAAGCCCAGCATTCACCTGCCTAGTTGGCGCCTGCTCGAACCTTTCATTAACTATTCCCGACCCCTCGGAAACTTCGAGCCACCCGGCAAATGGCAGCATGCAGATGATTTATACGGCTTTTTCAGGTTTTGCTTCAGCGACCTATTCTCTTGATCTATTTGTTGGTTCGAACAAGTACTGGGCAGTTGAAGGTTAAATATGAAAGCCGTTGAATTTATTGCTATTGCAGCGGTACTTCTATCTCTCGTGCCGATAACTTTCCTAATACTTGTTTATCGGGAAGTGAAAAAGCACACAGCGCTTTTGCGCCAGCAACGCAATGCAAATCGACGAAACTAAATAGGTTGCGCCCAGTGACCCTAGCGCGAAGCGCTGTCAACCACGTTTTTGACCAGCATTGCACGGGTCATTGGGCCGACTCCACCCGGGTTAGGTGAGAGGTAGCCGGCTATTGCTGCTAAATCTGGGTGAACGTCGCCAACTAAGGTTGCTTTGCCTTCGACTTCGATGCGAGTGATTCCCACATCAAGAACTGCGGCGCCTGGCTTGATCCAGTCTGGTTGAACGAAGTGAGCAACACCTAAAGCTGCAACCACAATGTCGGCGCGTTTGACGGCTTGTTCGAGGTTCTTGCTGGCTGAGTGCAAAAGGGTAACGGTTGAGTCGATTCCCTTGCGGGTCATTAGAAGGCCAAGTGGGCGACCAACGGTTACGCCTCGGCCGATTACGGCGACTTCGGCACCTTTGGTGTTGATGTCGTAGCGGCGAAGTAGTTCGACGATTCCGGCTGGGGTGCAAGGCAGTGGCGAGGTTAGTTCGCCCGAGACTCCGAGAACTAGGCGACCCAAGTTGGTTGGGTGAAGGCCGTCGGCATCTTTGTTTGGGTCAATTAGTTCAAGCATTTCGTTGGTGTCAATGCCGAAAGGCAGTGGCAGCTGAACAATGTAGCCGGTGACTTCTTTGGCTTCGTTTAGTTCTTTGATGGCTGCGCGAACATCGGCGCTTGATGCGCTGTTTGGCAAATCAATTCGAATGCTTTCAACGCCAACTTCGGCACAGTCGCGGTGTTTGCCCGAAACGTATGAGTGCGAACCTGGGTCGTCGCCAACCAGAAGGGTTCCAAGACCCGGGTGAATTCCAGCCTGCTTGAGGTGAACTACGCGTTCAGCTAGCTCAGTCTTGATTGCCTTAGCGGTGGCTAAGCCGTCGAGCTTGATTGCGCTCAAGAGTTACCAGTTCTCGAGACCCGAGTAAAGCGGGAATGCGTCAGCCAACTTAGCAATTCGAGCTTTGAGGCTTGCGATGTCTGGGTTTGGCTTGAGCACGCTTGCGATTACATCGGCAACCTCGGTGAATTCAGCGGCGCCAAAGCCACGAGTTGCGAGTGCTGGGGTTCCGATGCGAACACCCGAGGTCACCATTGGCGGACGTGGGTCATTAGGAACCGAGTTGCGGTTAACGGTGATGCTTACGTCGTGGAGAAGGTTCTCGGCGGTTTGGCCGTCGATCTCTGCGTTGCGAAGGTCAACCAACACCATGTGAACTTCGGTGCTGCCGGTTAGAACCTGAATTCCAGCTGCTTTAACGTCTGGCTGGGTTAGGCGCTCAGCAATAATTGCGGCACCTTCGAGGGTGCGCTGCTGACGCTCTTTGAAGCTTGGCTCTGCTGCTGCCTTGAATGCCACAGCTTTTGCAGCGATTACGTGCATTAGCGGGCCACCCTGCTGACCTGGGAATACTGCCGAGTCGATCTTCTTTGCGTACTCTTCTTTGCAAAGAATCAAACCTGAACGAGGGCCGGCAAGAGTCTTGTGAACAGTGGTTGAAACTACATCAGCGAATGGCACTGGGTTTGGGTGAAGCCCTGCTGCAACCAGACCTGCGAAGTGAGCCATGTCGACCCAAAGCTTGGCGCCAACCTCGTCTGCGATCTTGCGGAATTCGGCGAAATCTAGGTGATGGGTGTAGGCCGACCATCCGGCGATTAGAACTGCAGGTTTTACTTCGTGAGCACGTTTGCGCACGATATCCATGTCAACCAAGAAGGTTTCAGGGTTTAGCTCGTAAGCGTGAGCTTCATACATTTTGCCCGAGAAGTTCAAGCGCATGCCGTGAGTTAGGTGACCACCGTGAGCCAGTTCAAGTCCAAGGATGCGATCTCCCGGGCTGGCTAGTGCCATAAGCACGGCTGCGTTGGCCGATGCACCTGAGTGAGGCTGAACGTTTGCATGCTCGGCGCCAAACAGAGCCTTTGCGCGGACGCGAGCAAGGTTTTCGGCAACGTCTACTTCTTCGCAGCCACCGTAGTAACGCTTGCCTGGGTAGCCCTCGGCATATTTGTTGGTGAGAACTGAACCCTGTGCTTCAAGAACACCGCGAGAAACGAAGTTCTCACTGGCAATCATTTCTAAGAATGAGCGCTGGCGGTTCAACTCAGCTTGCAGTACAGCTGCAATTTCTGGGTCAGTTTCACTAAGCGGCGCATTGAAAGCTGATGGCTGGGTCACTAGAAACTCCTTGGCGCAGGTGATAAGCAAACTGTGGTTTTGATTGCTTACGGGATGTCATAATTCTAAACGATGGCAGTTGCTATTTATTCGCTAAATCGGGGGCATTGTGAGCGCAAAAGACATCGCGGTCTTAGTGGGTTGGTTACTTATTAGTTCAGGGTTAGTCCTGATTGGTTTCGCGATTTTCAGAGCAACTCGTTCGGTTCAAGTTCGCATGGTCAGTCGCCGCAAACGCCGTCGCAAGTAGCGCTTCTAATAGACTTGCACTCATGACTGCAGCAACCAATACGCACTGGGTTTTGACCTTGGTTTGTGAAGACAAGCCTGGAATTGTTCACGCCATCTCGGGAGCGATCGTTGCCGCAAACGGAAACATCACTGAGTCTCAGCAATTTGCCTCAGATGACACCGGAACGTTCTTTATGCGCTTGCAGATAGAATCTGCAGCTCCTCGAGAGCACTTCGAAAACCAGTTGACGCCAGTTGCCGAGCGTTACGGAATGCAGTGGCAGCTCGATGTAGTTGGCCGCAAAATGAAAACTCTAGTTTTGGTTTCAAAGAGCGCTCACTGCTTGAATGACTTGTTGTTCCGTCAGCGCAGCGGACAGTTGCCGGTTGAGATTCCTGCGGTATTCGGAAACCACGCAGACTTGGCTCCAATGGCCGACTTCTACGGCATTCCTTTTGAAACCCATGCCATCAAGTCAGACGCCGACAAAGCAGCCTTCGAGCACATGCTTCGCGATTACATTAAGGTTTCTGGCATTGAGCTAATTGTGTTGGCTCGCTACATGCAGATCTTGAGCCCTGAGTTCACCGCCGAATTTGCTGGTCGAATCATTAATATTCACCACTCGTTCCTACCTGGCTTCAAGGGCGCTAACCCTTATGGTCAGGCACACTCACGCGGTGTGAAGTTGATCGGTGCTACCGCTCACTTTGTAACCGAAGACCTTGATGAAGGGCCGATCATCGAGCAAAACGTAGTTCGTGTTGAGCACTCAGACAGCAAGAACCGTTTGGTTTCGATTGGTCAAGATGTTGAGTCGAAGACTTTGACTCAGGCAGTTCGTTGGTTTGCAGAACGTCGCGTTCTACAAGATGGCCAGCGCACAATTATCTTCAGCTAATTTTTTTGGTTGCAGCTTCGAAATAAATCTCATTGCCGATAGGCCAATTAGCGTGCCGAAAATTCCGGTAACGAAAAACGGTGCGTGAAGGTCAAAGGTTGCAATCCAGCCGCCAATCATTGAACCGAATGGCATAAGACCCCAAACCAAAGTTCTGCGGGTTCCGTGAACTCGACCAAACATTTCATTAGGAATTAGCTCGTGATAAGTCGACATGAGCAAAATGTTCCAAAGCGAAATTAGGTAACCGAAGATCACCAGCATTGCCACGAAGAAATAGATGTTCGTGGCGAAACCTTGCAGGCCGATTACCAATGGGCAAAGCGTTATCGAAATTGCCAGCACTCTACCTCGGCCAAAACGTTTGCTGAGGCTCGCGGCTTGAATGCTGCTGATCAAACCTGAAACTCCTTCAAGGGTGAAGATCAAGCCGAAGTAGGCAGCAGGCACATGAAGCACGTTCAGAATAAACAAAACCATGGTTGCCGTGCCCACGTTGAAGGTGAATCCAATCGATGCCGTTGTGATAACCAAGCGCAACAATTTTTTGTCATTCCAAAGGTGCAAGATTCCCACTTTGATATCTTCGACAAAGTGGGTTGGCTCTCGGTGAGAGGTGTCAGATGCTCGGTTGAAGTCTTTTTTGACCTTGATCGGAATCAGCAGCAACAGCAAAGCCGAAACTAAGAAGCCTGCCGCGTTAAATGCAAATGGAACCCAAATGGCAACGGCATAAAGCAGTCCTCCGAGAGGAGTTCCAATGAACGTTCCCAAAATCGTCTGAGCAATAGAGAGTCTTGAGTTTCCGGTCTCAAGTTGGTTCTTTTTGAGCAACTTCGGAATCATCGACTGCATTGCAGTGTCAGAAACAACCTCGGTTGTGCCAATCAAAAAGGTTGCAACGTAAAGCACCCAAATGTTCATGTGACCGGTTGCAATCGCAAGCGAGATTCCCGCGGCTGCCGAGAACTTCACCCCGCTCGCTATGGCAAGCGCCAGGCGACGATTTACTCGGTCAACTAGTGCGCCGAGGGGAATTCCGAACAAGAGCCACGGCAGCATGGCAAGCGCCGCAATGCCGGCAATCAGAATCGGGTCTTGAGTGAGTGTGGTGGCAAGCAACGGAGCTGCGGTAGAAAGCACGCCGTCGGCAATGTGGCTAGCGGTGGCAGAGGCATAAAGGCGATTGAACGCTTGGCCGAGTTTGGCTGGTTTGCGCATGGATCGTTCCTTCATCATTGACTGCCCAGAACAGCCTAGCCAATGTGTCACGACCAAAAAGAAAGGCAAAAGGAAATCGGGCCCGAGGCGAACCCCGGACCCGATTTTTAGCTTTTTAGCTAGAAGGTTATTAAGCCTTCTTGCCTAGGCCCTTTGCGATGATAACTGCAACAGCGGTCACAACGGTACCAACAGCGATAGCTAGTAGGTAGGTCAAGATGCTGGTTACGTTTACACCGTCGATCAATGGAATCACGAAGATACCACCGTGAGGAGCTGGAAGGTGGTTGTTGAATAGACCAACAAGAACACCGGTTACACCAGAACCGATCATGATCGAAGGGATTACGCGTAGTGGGTCAGCAGCTGCGAATGGAATCGCACCTTCTGAGATGAACGACGCACCCATTAGCCATGCAGCCTTACCGTTTTCACGCTCGTACTCGGTGAAGAGGTTCTTGCGAAGAACAGTAGCTAGAGCTAGACCTAGTGGTGGGGTCATACCAGCAGCCATAACGATAGCCATGATTACTAGACGGTTGTCAGTCAACGAACCTGCAGCTGCACCAAGACCGGTAACGGCGAAGGTGTAAGCAACCTTGTTAACTGGGCCACCCATGTCGAATGCCATCATCAAACCAAGTACAAGACCTAGAAGTGCAAGCTGGGTGGTACCCAACGAGCCAAGCCATCCGGTCAAGCTGTCAATAAGAAGCTTGATTGGAAGCTTTAGAACTAGAACCATTGCGAAGCCACCGATTAGGGTTGCGACAACTGGGATGATAACTACTGGCATCAACGGACGCATCCAACCTGGTACTGACCAGCGGCTGATCCATAGAGCTAGGTAACCAGCAAGGAAACCACCAAGGATTGCTCCAAGGAAGCCGGTGCCGGTGCCAAGTGGGTTTCCGTCTAGACCGGTTGCAAGTGCACCGATAACCAAACCAGGTGCGATACCTGGGCGGTCAGCGATTGCGAATGCAATGTAGCCAGCCAAGATTGGCACGAAGAATGCGAATGCAGCCTTACCTAGCCAGAATACGATGAATGCCCAGTTTGCTAGGTTTCCAAGGTTGAACGAGCCATCCTCAGGAATTCCAGCTAGCTTTGCGTCGTACACACGGATACCACCAGTGTTTGCGTCGGTTCCCATAGCGATGGTTCCTAGCAAGAAGCCAAGAGCGATAAGAATACCGCCACCGGCCACAAATGGAATCATGTAAGAAACACCGGTCATCAGTGACTGGCGGATCTTAGTTCCGATACTTTCGTTAGACATTGAGCCTCCTATTGCTGTTTGTCTACTGTTACCGACTCAAAGGATTATGAGTCAGCTTTGTTCTTTGCTACTTTTTGCCGAAAAGTCCTCCGAAGAGGCCTCCCTTTTTTTCCGAAGGCTTTTCGGCCTTCGATTCTTTCTCAGGGGCAGCAGGAGCAGCGGCACCGACCTTAGGGGCGGTTCCGGCTTCAACAGCCTCGAGAAGGTTTGTGATCAGGCCAGTTGCACCTGAGATCGCCTTAGCAACACCAACCTGAACATATGGTTTGCCAGCGAAACGGTCGCGTCCGTTGACCTCAAGGTCAACCGCGAAGATAACTGCATCAGCAGCGTCGATGACTTCTTGCTTTAGCGGGTTTACACCAGCTGAGCCCTGAGTCTCAATCTTTACTTCGTAACCTAACTTCTTGCCAGCCTGCTCGAGAGCTTCAGCTGCCATGTAGGTGTGTGCAATTCCAGTGATGCACGAAGTTACTCCAACAATCTTTTTCATTAGTTCTGTACCTCTCGGGTTACGGTCTCGGCAATTACGGCCGGGTTCTTTTCGGCGCGAAGTTCATCGCGGAATTCTTCATTCATTACCTTGCGTGCCAACTTAGCCAAAATGGTCAAGTGAGCGCTGTCGCCAGATGCAGGGGCTGCAATCAAGAAGATTAGATGTGAAGGGCCGTCGTCGGCTCCGAAGTCGATCCCCTTGGTGCTGGTTGCAACAGCAACTGACGGGGTTAGTACTAGATCGCTCTGTGCGTGAGGAATGGCAATGCCACCCTCAATGCCAGTTGGGAAGTGTTCCTCGCGAGCAGCTACCGCTTTAAGGTAACCGTCAATTTCAGTTAGACGGCCAGCAGCGTGCAGACGCTCGGCAAGCAACTTGGTTGCTTCTTCTTTAGTGTTTGCGTCGATGTCGACGATTACCAACTCGGTAGTGGTAACAGCAGTGGTGCTCAAGTTGCTCTTTATCCTCTCGCTTCGTTGCGTTTGATATTCAAACCAACGAATACCTCTGTGAATGAAATGTTACTGACATTTCACCCTCGTGTTGAGTAACTTAGCGCAACTCGTTACCAGAATGAAATCGTTTACAACTCTAAAAATTTCTTCTAAATTTTGAGGAAATCTCAAAAGCTATCCACATAAAACTACATTGGATTTGGCTTTTTGTTTACTCAGGCGACTAATTAGTGGCAATATTAAACATCTTCTTGATAGCCACTTATACAAAGGTTAAAAAATGTCAGTTATCACCGGTTCAGTTGAGGTTCTAGACCCTATTGGTCTTCACGCTCGCCCTGCCAGCCAGATTGTAAAGCTTGTTAAAGAATCTGAGATCGAAGTTTTAATTGGTCGCGCCGGTGAAGAATTCGCTAAGGCAAACTCTGCGCTTCGCCTAATGGCACTTCAAATCAAACCAGGTGAAACCCTTGTTGTTGAGGTATCAACCGACAACGAAGCTTTGGGCCAAGAGCTAATCGCTCAGATTCAAGAATTTCTAAAGGGCTAGTTTCAGTTGTCTCTCGCTGCCGGTTCTGTTCTTAGCGGCCTAGGCGTTGGCCTAAGCGCGATTGCTGCTCCAGTTTTCAAAGTTGCACCTGCCGCAGCTCTGCCTGCTTGGTCGAAAACCACCAACAACCCTGCCAACGAAACCGTGGCCCTCAAAGATGCCATCGCAGCCGTTAGCAAGAATCTCGACGAGCTCGGTGAAAAAGCCGGTGGCACGAGCGCCGAAATTTTCGAAGCGTTGAAATTCCTTATGGAAGACGACGAACTGTTCGAAGTCGCCGAAGAAAACATCAACGACGGATGGTCGGCTGGCGCAGCCTACGGAATGGCTGTAAACACCTTCGGTGAGCTTCTAGGTGGCGACCCAACTTTTGCGGCTCGAGTTGATGACCTTCAAGATCTTTCTCGTCGTGTTCAGGCCCAGCTTGCTGGCATCTCAATGGGTTTAGAACTGCCGGCTGAGGGGCAGTTCGTCATTGTTGGCGATGACTTCTCACCTGCCGATACCGCTCAGTTCACCAAAGCAGTTGTTGGTGTAATCACGCTAAAGGGTGGTCCAACTTCTCACACCGCAATCATTTGCCGCTCGAAGTCAATTCCGGCTGTAGTTTCTTGTGGAGACGCTGCCGCACTTGCAAACGGCGACTTGGTTCTAGTTGACCCAGTTGGCGACCGCGTTGTTCTTGGTGGCGAAGTTAGTCAAGCAACAGCAGCTCTTACTTTCAAGGTGACCGACCGCGAGCCAATTATTCCGGTTCGCTCAAACATTGGTTCTCACGCCGATGCCATCACAGCGGCTGCAACTGCAGCCGAAGGTGTTGGTTTGTTCCGCACCGAGTTGCTTTATTTGTCAAGCCAGGCTCAGCCAAGCATCGACCAGCAGGTTGCCAGTTACAGCGAAGTACTCGCTGCAGCACCTATCGGGCCAGTGGTAGTTCGCACAATCGATGCGGGCAGTGACAAGCCAGTTCCTTTCTTGCACATGCCTCACGAAGAAAACCCTTCACTTGGTGTGCGCGGTTACCGCCTGATTCAAGAGCACCGTTCGTTCATTGAAGACCAACTAAAGTCACTCGAACTTGCGCGGCAGCAGACTGGCCGTGAAGTTTGGGTAATGGCTCCGATGATTGCCACCGTTGCCGAAGCCCGCGAATTCGCTTCAATCGCGCGTGAACTTGGAAAGTTCAAGGTTGGCATCATGGTTGAAACGCCTTCGATCGCTGCTTGCATGAGCGACCTAAACGGGGTTGTCGACTTTATTAGCGTTGGCACCAACGACCTTTCGCAGTACCTATTTGCTGCAGATCGCATGAACCCAGCTCTTGGACTGCTGCTGAACCCATGGCAGCCAGGTTTGATTCGCACTTTGGCAAGTATTGCCTCGGGGGCAATCGAAGCCGGTGTATCAAGTGGCGTTTGCGGAGAGAGCGCAAGTGACCCAGCATTCGCTGTTATCTTGGCTGGTCTCGGCTTTAAGTCGGTCAGCGCATCTCCTTCACAGGTGACTGCGGTTCGCACCGCACTTGCTGCAGTGACCATTGAGCAAGCTCAAGATATTGCTCAGAAGGTTTTGAAAGCAACTACCGCCGAAGAAGCTAAGGCAACCGCAACTGCTTTGATCTCAGCTTTGTAACTCAAGCAAAAAATGACCTCTCGGCTTCGAGAGGTCATTTTTCTACTCTGTGATTATTCGTTAATTTCGCCCTTGACTCCCCAAGACAAGTACTTCTGAGCTGGAAACAGTCCCAGTAGGAACGTCCAGATCGCTATCACCTGATTTGAGCTGAATGAGACCGACAGGTCGGCATTTGGAAATGGCCAGTGCTGAATGTTGCCGCCCCAATGAGTGCCCCCTACAGTTGAAAAACTCCAGACTAGAACGGTGACCACCAAACCGAAGCCAATCAGAATTGATGCAACTCTTTTGTAAGCGCGGCGATATGCAC
>JBDLVP010000018.1:0-6165 GCA_039804705.1 Actinomycetota bacterium | reverse complement strand
CAACCAAAGTTCCCGCTTTAGCTGCAAATGCTGAGCAAGTTAACGGCAATCGCGTTGTTGTTACTAATTTGGGAGTTCTTGCAAACGTTGATGATTTGCGATCACTGACAATTCAGGTTCGTGATCAATTTGGTTCGAACGCCGGTGTCGCTGTGCTCTTCGCAGAAATCAATGATAAACCTATGGTCGTTGCTGCAGTGAACAAGCAAGCCCAAGATGCTGGCTTGAAAGCTGGTCAATTGGTTCGCACCGCAAGTGCGATTCTCGGTGGCGGCGGTGGCGGTAAAGACGACATCGCTCAGGGTGGCGGTCAAGATGTTGCATCAATCGACAAAGCGATCGCAGCTGTGAAGGAATCCATCTAGTTGCGTTCTGGTAGGCGCCTTGCTATTGACGTCGGAAGAGCTCGCATCGGTTTGGCAATGTCGGATCAAGCTGGGCTACTTGCGACACCTTTCAGCACTGTATATCGTCTGGAATCCTTAGAAGCAAGCGTGAAGTCAGTTCTCGAAGCCGTATCTGACTACTACTTTTTAGAAATTTATGTCGGCCATCCGTTGAATTTGCAGGGCAGCCCTACTGCCTCGACAACTGACGCTTTGAACTTTGCCTTCGCTTTGAGAAACCTGTCTGATGTGCCGATTCGAATGGTAGATGAGAGATTAAGCACAGTTTCTGCGAGCGCAAACCTGAGAAATCATGGAATTTCGTCAAAGAATCAACGCAAAGTCATCGATCAAGAGGCTGCGGCCATAATCTTGGAGGGTGGACTCAGCATCGAACGAAACCAACAACGAATTCCAGGGCGAAGCCTCGACGAGTTCGAACGACCTGCGGCCGCGCAATCGTCGGGCGAAGAAAGTGCAGAAGAAATTGCGTAGGCGAGCAGGCAAGTTCGTTGCTGTCTTTTTAGTAATTCTTCTTGTCGGCGGCGCTGCGGCTTTCATTGAGCGTAAAGCAATTGCAACTTGGATTGATTCAGCTTTGAACCCTGATTACGCGGGTTCTGGAACAGGATCGGTTTCAATTGTTATCAAGCCGGGAGATACTGGGGAGTCGGTCGCAAAAGCACTTGTAGCGGCAGGGGTTGTAAAGGATTTCAAGACTATTTTCGCTGCCATTTTGAAAACGAATCCGATGTTTTATCCAGGCACATTTGAGCTTAACAAGTCAATGAATTCACTCGAAGCTCTCAAAATGTTGCAGAACCCAGATGCTCACGTCTATAAAAAGGTGACAATCAAAGAGGGACTTCGAATCTCGAATGTTTTGAGCGTGCTGCATCGTGATGTTGGAATCGACCAATCAGCTCTCGAATCAGCAGCAAAAGACTTCACGTCGATTGGCGTTCCTAGTTCTGAAGTTTCAGCCGAGGGTTGGCTTTTCCCGGCAACCTACAACTTTGATCCAGCCAGCGATGCAAAGACTGTCTTGGCAACCATGGTCGAACGAGCAAAGCAAGAGTTAACTTCGCAAGGTGTAGCAAAAAAAGACTGGCACAAGGTTTTGGTTTTGGCTTCAATCATTCAAAAGGAAGCAAGACAAACACCCGATTTTTACAAGGTTTCTCGGGTCTTCCAGAACCGCATCAAAGAAGGAATTTTGCTTCAGAGCGATGCAACTGTAAGTTACGGCTCTGGCGGAACTACAGTAACCACAACAGACGCTGAGCGAGCCGCGACGAATGGTTACAACACCTATGTCAAACCTGGTTTGCCAGTCGGTGCAATTAGCGGCCCAGGTGCGCTGGCTATCGAGGCAGCTCTGAAGCCAGCAAAGGGTGACTGGCTATACTTCTGTGCAGTTAATTTAAAGACCGGCGAAACTGTTTTCAGCAGCACTCAGGCTCAGCATGAAGTTGCTGTGAGCCAGTTTAGAAAATGGATGAGAGAGAATCCGGGCTGGAATGGATAGAAAGCTTGCAGTTCTTGGCTCACCAATTGATCACTCCAAGTCGCCGCAGATTCATTCTGCTGCCTATCGAGTACTCGGTTTGCCCTGGGAATACGACAGATTTGAAGTTCGCAAGGGCGGTTTGACCAACTTCATTTCGTCTCTAGATGATCAGTGGCTTGGCCTTAGTTTGACAATGCCGTTGAAATCTGAAGCCTTCCGATTCGCGTTAGAAACTGACGAATTTGCCAAACAAACTTTTGCGGTCAACACTCTGCTGCGGACTGACACCGGTTGGCGTGGCTACAACACCGACGTATTCGGAATTGTTGAGTCAGTCAGACAGGCCAGGCTCGACTCAATTGAGTCAGTTCTAATCATTGGTTCAGGATCAACTGCAACTTCAGCGATGTCTGCAGTTGCTCAGCTTGGTTTGCAAATCAAAGTATCGGTTTTTGCTCGCAATGTTGTTGATCGTGACAAGCTAATCGACTTTGGTAAGGCACTCGGACTTGCAGTTAGCCGAAGTAGCAATTTGAAGAAAGATATTTCACGAACTGACCTAGTGATAGCAACCTTGCCCGCTCATGCGCTCGATTCTCAGGCTGACTCTCTTTCGAAGGCTTGGTTTTTCAAGCCGCGAGGGGCTGTGTTAGACGTGGCATATCAGCCATGGCCCTCTAAGTTTTCGGCTCTTTGGACCAAGCAAAAACTTGTCACGATTAGCGGGTTTGAAATGCTGTTATGGCAGGCGGTTGCTCAGATCAGAATTTTCAATGGGTTAGAAATCGGCGAGTCTCTTCCGAATGAGAAAGCTGTAATCGAGGCAATGCGTCACGCCGTTGCCTAGTTATGCGCCTTAAGTGTTCCAGCCTGTGGCAATATTGAAAACATGTTACGTTGGATCACTGCCGGAGAATCGCACGGCCCAGAACTTGTTGCCGTAGTAGAGGGCTTGCCTGCAGGCATTCCAATTAGCACTGCAGAAGTGCAAGATGCTCTCGCTCGTCGCCGTTTGGGCTATGGCCGCGGTGCCCGCATGAAGTTTGAACAAGACGAGGTTTCTCTAAGTGGCGGTGTACGCCACGGACTAACTCAAGGTGGCCCGGTAGCTATTACCGTCGGAAACACCGAGTGGCCGAAGTGGCAAGACGTTATGAGCGCTGACGAAGTAAAGCCTGAAAAACTTCAAGGCGCAAGAGCCGAGTTGTTGACTCGACCTCGCCCTGGGCACGCAGATTTCACTGGAATGCAAAAGTACGGATTCTCTGAAGCGCGACCTGTACTCGAACGTGCCAGTGCTCGCGAAACTGCAGCACGTGTTGCCTTAGGTGCTGTTGCTAGCAAGTTCTTGAACGAACTTGGAATTCAACTTGTCACCCACACTGTTGGTATCGGTCCAGTGCTTGCCGAACGCGATGGTGAGCTGCCTTTACCTGGTGATGTAGCCAAACTTGATGCTGACCCTTTACGTTGTTTCGATGCCTCGGTGTCTGCAGCAATGCTTGCCGAAGTTGAGCAGTGCCACAAAGATGGCGACACTATCGGTGGAGTAGTTGAGACTTTGGTTTACGGCATGCCTCCAGGTTTAGGAACTTATGTTCACTGGGATCGTCGCCTTGACTCACAACTTGCCGCTGCGTTGATGGGCATTCAAGCCATTAAAGGAGTTGAAATCGGCGATGGTTTTGAAACAGCTAAGCGTCGCGGAAGCGCTGCACACGACGAGATCGTGCGCGATGAAACTGGGGTAGTGCGTCGAATCAATAACCGTGCTGGTGGAATCGAAGGCGGCATGTCAAACGGTGAAGTTTTGCGTGTGCGCGCTGCCATGAAACCAATTTCAACGGTTCCTAAAGCGTTGCAAACTATTGATGTTGCTACTGGAGACGTAGCTAAAGCTCATCACCAGCGCTCAGATGTTTGTGCTGTGCCAGCTGCTGGAGTTGTTGCTGAGGCCATGGTTGCCCTAGTTATCGCTAATTCAGTGCTTGAGAAGTTTGGTGGCGATTCAGTTGCTGAAACCAAAAGAAATCTCGAGTCTTACCTTGCGAACATTCCTGAAGTTTTGAAGTCTTTCGACTAAATGAGCGACTCTCGGGTTGTTGTGCTGGTTGGACCTATGGGGGTCGGCAAGACCACTTTAGGTAAGAAACTTGCTACAGCTCTAGATTTACCATTCTTTGACACAGACGCGCTCGTAGTTCGTTCTCACGGCGAAATAAAGACAATCTTCGAGAACTTGGGCGAAGAAGTTTTTCGTAAGTTCGAAGAAGATGCAGTGCTACACGCGATTTCAAGCCCAGCAGTCGTGGCAACAGGTGGCGGCGCGATTTTGAGCCAGTTGACGCGGCAGCGACTCCATCACTGCACCGTGGTTTATCTAGAAACTGACGGCAAGCACGTCAAGTCTCGACTAAAAGGTGGCAAACGCCCACTTGTTCAGAATGGCTTTGAAGATTGGATTCGAATTTACGAAGACCGCAAGGCTATTTACGAAGAAGTAGCAGATATCACCATTGACACTTCAAATCAAACGCTTAGCGCAACGCTCACCGAGCTAAAAGAGAAATTGGAACCGAAATGACTACCAAGATTCAAGTTGCCGGTGACTCGCCTTATGAGGTTCTAGTAGGTCGCAGCCTGCTCGAAGAGATTTCACCGCTATTAGGTTCATCAGTTGCGAAAGTACTTGTGGTTCACCCTGGGGCGCTAAGCGCAAGTGCAGAAGCGTTGCAAGAAAGTCTACGGTCAGCTGGTTTTGAAGTAGTGCTTGCGGGTGTTCCAGATAGTGAAGATGCCAAACGCGTTGAGGTTGCTGCCTTTTGCTGGCAAATCATGGGCAAAGCCGATTTCACAAGAACTGATGCCGTTATCGGTTTCGGCGGCGGCTCAACAACTGATCTTGCAGGGTTCGTCGCAGCAACTTGGCTGCGCGGGGTGAAGCTTATTCAGATTCCTACAACGCTGCTTGGCATGGTCGATGCAGCAATTGGTGGCAAAACAGCAATCAACACGGCAGAAGGTAAAAACCTAGTTGGTGTGTTTCACGCCCCGGCTGCAGTGGTTTGCGATCTCGACACTCTAGTAACACTTTCGAAGAACGAAATTTTGGCCGGGTTCGGTGAAGTCGCCAAATACGGGTTTATCGCTGACTCTCGCATCCTTGAAATTATCGAAGCCGATGTAGCTGCAGCAACTGACCCAACAACACCTGAGTTTCGAGAAATCATTGAACGTTCAATCGCGATTAAGGCCCGTGTGGTGGGTGAGGACTTCAAGGAGTCTGGCTTGCGCGAAATTTTGAACTACGGGCACACTCTGGGGCACGCGATTGAGCACGCCGAGCGATACAAGTGGCGACACGGCGCCGCTATTGCCATTGGCATGGTGTTTGTTGCTGAACTAGCAAGAATCGCTGGGCGCTTGAGCGATGCCGATGTTGATCGCCACCGAAGTGTGTTTGAGCTTCTGGGTTTACCGGTGTCATACGACGCCAGCAAGTGGGATCAGCTCTTGGCAACCATGCAACGAGACAAGAAAACCAGAGCTGGTCAACTTCGTTTCGTTGTTCTCGACGCGATTGGCAAACCGACGGTTATGACGGCACCAACCACCGAGATGCTCTTCGCGGCATTTCAGGAAATCTGCGACTAACCTAGATTTATGTCTGTTTTAGTGCTGAATGGCCCGAATCTTTCTCGTTTAGGCTCCCGTGAGCCAGATGTCTATGGGAACGCTGACTATGCAACTTTGGTTAGTCTTTGCCAAGGGCACGCAGTCAAGCTCGGTTTAGCTGTTGAGGTTCGTCAAACAGACAGTGAATCAGAGCTAATTTCTTGGCTGCACGAAGCAGTTGACGCCGGCAGCGATGTGGTTTTGAACCCTGCTGCTTTCACTCACTACAGCTACGCGGTTCGCGACGCTGCAGTTCAGGTAACTAAGTCGGGCAAGAAGCTCATTGAGGTTCACCTAAGCAACCCGCATTCTCGTGAAGAATTTCGACACAACAGTGTGATTACTGCTGTTGCCACTGGTGTGATTGCAGGTTTCGGTGTTGATTCATACCTCTTGGCACTAACCCAATTAGCGCTCTAATCAAGTAAACTTAGTAACAATGTGCGGTTTTCGTACCGATTTTTTTGAAAATCTATTGCCTTTGGCAAAGAAAGAGCGTGTCTAAATGGCAACCAGTAATGACCTAAAAAACGGTCTCGTACTAAACATCGATGGTCAACTCTGGACAGTCGTTGAGTTCCAGCACGTAAAGCC
>JBDLVP010000017.1:0-4051 GCA_039804705.1 Actinomycetota bacterium | reverse complement strand
CGAAACGAACGGTCTTCAAAACGGTGTTGACCTGGTTTTTGCGTGCTTCACGTACTTTTTGAGCCGCTTCGTACTTGAATTTTCCGAAGTCCATGAGCTTGCACACAGGGGGCTTCGACTGAGGTGCAACTTCGACTAGGTCAAGGTCTGCTTCTTGCGCCATGCGCAATGCCTCTTCAATACGAACGACACCGATTTGTTCTCCGGCTGGGCCAACAAGACGAACTTCTGGCACGCGGATTCGGTCGTTGATACGTGGATCGCTGATTGTTGCTCCTAAGACGTGACTAATTGGCCACGTCTTGAGCGAGAGTGCTCGAAACGCACAGAACTGTAAAAGTTCAAAGCTTTACCCGGAAACCTAAAACTCACTAAGAGCGGCAAACGCGGGTGGGAAACTAATCCACTTCTGACTGAACCGAAGCCCAGAGCCATGGGATAGCCTAACAGGGATAACACGAAAAAGGAAACCCTTGTCTGAATTTGAAAAGGTCTTCGACGAAGTCACCTCAGAGGTAAACGACCTCACTAGTTTGCCATCGGTTGAAGTAATCACAATCGTTGCAGTTGAAATGCTCACCGTCGCGGGCGTGAAGTGTGGCTTGGCCGAGGATGGCAGACCTGCCGACCTAGACGAAGCCAGAAAACTTATCAACGCTACCGCCGGATTAATCACTGCCTCGGCAGCCGAGATCGGTGACCACCACGCTCGCCCACTGCGAGAAGCATTGCGTCAGGTTCAGTTGGCATTTCGTGAAGCTAGCGTGATTCCTGATGCTCCAGGTCAAGGCCCTGGCGAGAAATACACTGGTCCAGTTAACTAAGTTCTAGCCAGCTGCCTTGCTATTTAGTTAGCTTCAGCTCGAGCGAATCTACATTGTCAGCGATCGTCTTGATTTCGCCCCACTGCTTAGTCACGCGAACTACGAGCTCATCAATTTGAGATTGTTGTAACCCTTCGGCCAATTTGAACAGAAGCGTAACTTCTGGGGCTTGCAACCTTGAGAACTTATCTTCGGTATAGATAGCCCAGTTGGTAACGCTAGGTTCAGCTTCGAGAACCTGGGCTATCGCCGCTTTGACACTCGGATTGGCGTGAGGTGGCATCCAAGTAAATTGCTGGGCCATTGCCGCAATGGCAGGGCGACGAAGCACAAACTCGGTTGGTGAACCCGGGTCAAGAATTACTCGTGTGGCGTTTTCGCTTGCTGCGGCGAGCGCAACGCGAGGCATATCTGACGGCACAGGTCTTGCCTCATTGCGCCAGGTTCTCATGGTTGACACCGAACTAAATACTGGAATGCCTGCTTGGCCGTCAGGAGTGCTAACCGAAACAATCGAAAGCTCGGCTGATTTGTCTACTTTTTGACCGTGAGCACCTTCGCTGCTTTCGCCAAGGTTAGCTACCAGCGGAATCAATACTCGCGCTTTGCTTAGCGCTTCAAAAACTTGCTCGATGCTGCCAATTCCATCGTGAAAGTTTGCAATTGCCTGAATCAGTTTCGGGTCAGCACTGCCGTCGTCGTTGGCATTTGGGTTGGGCTCAAAGTGGCGACCTTCCCATGGCACACCAGCTGAATCGAGGTAGCGGTCAGGATTAATGTGCTCGTAGGTCATTTTTTAGGCTTTGCCATTTGCGATTGCTAGGGCTTCTTCAAGAGTGAAGCGACCAGCGTAAAGGCTCTTACCCAAAATTGCACCTTCGAGGCCTTCGGCTACCAGGGCGTAAAGGTCGCGAATGTCTTGCAAGCTTGAAATGCCGCCTGATGCAACCACAGGCTTGTTGGTTTTTTGCATGACTTGGCGAAGAAGTTCGATGTTAGGGCCACGAAGTGTGCCGTCTTTGGTTACGTCGGTAACCACGTAACGTGAGCAACCATCAGCTTCGAGGCGCTCAAGCACCTCGAATAGGTCGCCGCCTTCGCGCGTCCAGCCGCGGCCAGCCAAAGTGGTTCCGCGAACATCAAGACCTACTGCAACCTTGTCGCCGTACTTGGCAATAACTTTTGAAGTCCAGTCTGGGTTCTCGAGTGCTGCGGTTCCTAGGTTTACGCGAGCAGCCCCCGCTTCGATTGCCCAATCAAGTGATGCATCGTCGCGAATACCGCCTGAAAGTTCGATCTTGGCTCTGTCTGCGGTTGCGGCAATAACGCTTTCTAGAAGTGCGCGGTTATCGCCACGACCAAAAGCTGCATCAAGGTCTACCAGGTGAATCCACTCGGCTCCGGCATCTAGCCAAGCACCGGCTGCATCAATTGGGTGACCGTAGTCGGTTTCGCTTCCGGCTTCACCTTGGGTTAGGCGAACGGCTTTACTGTCGGCTACGTCAACGGCAGGTAGAAGTTCAAGTTTTAGAGTCATGATGTCTTTTCTGTTAGAAACTCTTGAGCCAATTTTTTAGAAGTTGAATGCCGGCTTGGCCAGATTTTTCTGGATGAAATTGAGTGGCAAATAGTCTGTCGCTTTCAACCGCTGCGATAAATTCGCCGCCGTAATTTGCCCAGGTAATTTTTGGCTTGGCAAACGGGCCGGTTGGTTCGTAGCTCCAGGTCTTAACTCCGTAAGAGTGCACGAAATAAAAACGCTCATTTTCAATGCCTTCAAACAGAACCGAGTCGGAAGGTGCTTTGACTGTGTTCCATCCGATGTGTGGCAACACAGGTGCATCGAGTTTCTCGACTACGCCCTGCCACTGGCCCAAACCTTCGGTGTCAATGCCATGCTCAACGCCGTGTTCAAACATCACCTGAAGGCCAACGCAAATTCCGAGCACTGGCTTGCCAGCGATCATGCGTTGCTCAATGAGCGATTTGCCGTTCACCGCAGATAGTTGTTTCATAACAGCGTCGAATGCGCCAACGCCAGGAACCACTAAACCATCGGCTGCGAGAACTGCTTCACGATCAGCTGTGAGCGTTACTTTCGCGCCGGCAACTTCTAGAGCCTGAACTACTGAGTGAACATTACCGCTGCCATAGTCGAGAACTACTACAGTCGGTTGGCTCACAGGGCTCCCTTGGTTGACGGGATTCCCTTGATTCGAGCGTCAGGTTCGATCGCTTTGCGGAATGCCCGAGCAAAAGCCTTGAATTCAGTCTCTGCAATGTGGTGCGGGTCGCGGCCAGCCAAAACATTTACGTGCACGGTTAAGCCTGCGTTCAGAGTGATGGCTTCGAAAACGTGTCGAACCATTGAGCCGGTGAAGTGACCACCGATTAGGTGAAATTCGAATCCTGCAGGTTCACCAGTGTGAACTAGAAATGGGCGGCCAGAAACATCGACCACAGCGCGAACCAAAGCTTCATCTAGCGGCACAGTTGAATCGCCGTAACGACCGATTCCGGCTTTGTCGCCAAGGGCTTGCTTAATTGCCTGGCCCAAAACAATCGCGGTGTCTTCGACGGTGTGGTGCACATCAATGTGAGTGTCGCCGGTGGCATTGATTTTTAGGTCAACCAGCGAGTGCTTGGCAAACGCGGTTAGTAAGTGGTCATAGAACGGAACGCTGGTTGAGATGTCACTGGCACCAGTGCCATCAAGGTTCAATTCAAGTTCAATCGACGACTCAGAGGTCGAACGAGAAACCGATGCAATGCGACTCATCAAAATGCCTTTCGCCTTTTGGGCAAGGGGAATAAGAAAAGTTTAGCCCAGAGTGATTTAAGAAATAATTTCATTCAGCGCTTCGAGAAACGCGGTGGTCTCTTCGAAAGTTCCCGCGGTGACACGCAGGGTGCCTTCGATGCCCACGTTTCGAACGAGCACGCCTCGGTCGAGCAGCTGCTGCCAAACCTCGGCAGAGTTTTTGAGTCCGCCAAAAAGCACGAAGTTTGCATCAGAAGCATATGGGTCAAGACCTAAGTTTTTCAGCTCTGAGACCAATCGATCGCGCTGAATACGAATGTCGTCAACGTTTGCTAGCAGCGAGGCTGAGTAAGCCAAAGCAGCTTCGGCAGCCGCCTGCGTGAATGCCGATAGGTGATAAGGCAAGCGCACCAAGCGCAGGGCATCGATTACTGCGGAGTCGGCTGCTAGGTAGCCAACACGAGCA
>JBDLVP010000016.1:0-7621 GCA_039804705.1 Actinomycetota bacterium | reverse complement strand
TCGAATCATCGTTCAGGGTATGACCGGTGCTGAGGGTATGAAGCACACCCGTCGCATGCTGGCTGGAGGTTCGAACATTGTTGGCGGCGTGAACCCGCGCAAGGCGGGGGAGACCGTAGATGTTGATGGCACCGAGCTTCCGGTTTTTGGAACCGTAGCCGAGGCTATGAAGGCAACTGGCGCAAATGTTTCAGTCGTATTCGTGCCGCCTGCATTTGCCAAGGCTGCCATGATCGAAGCGATTGACGCCGAGATGCCACTTCTTGTAGTCATCACCGAGGGCATTCCAGTTCACGACAGCGCTGAAGCTTGGGCATACAACCAAGAGCAGGGTCTCAAGACTCGCATGATTGGCCCAAACTGCCCAGGAATCATCAGCCCAGGAAAATCTAACGCTGGAATTACCCCATCTGACATTGCTCCTTCCGGACCAATCGGTTTGGTTTCAAAGTCGGGTACCTTGACCTACCAAATGATGTTTGAGCTTCGCGAAATTGGAATCTCAACCGCAATTGGAATTGGTGGAGACCCAGTTATCGGAACCACTCACATCGACGCGCTCGCCGCTTTCGAAGCCGACCCAAACACCAAGGCAATTGTGCTCATTGGTGAAATCGGTGGAGACAGCGAAGAGAAAGCTGCTGCTTACATTAAGGCCAACGTGACCAAGCCAGTTGTGGCGTATGTTGCTGGCTTTACTGCTCCTGAAGGTAAGACCATGGGTCACGCCGGAGCAATCGTTTCTGGTTCTGCTGGAACCGCCCAGGCTAAGAAAGAAGCTTTCGAGGCCTGTGGTGTGAAAGTTGGCAAGACCCCAAGCGAAACGGCAAGCTTGATGAAAGAAATCTACGCTTCACTATAAGAAGCAACTCAAAAGGGTGTCGAGAAATCGGCACCCTTTTTTGCTTCCCGCAAGTTAGCCCTTGCCGCTAATAGTCTTGACTTGATGTTCAATCGCCGCACAACTTTTCTTACCGCCCTGCTTGAAACCGCTCTCGCGTTCGTTTCGAGTTTGGGTGCTTTGTTGTTGCCTCTTACTTTGCTTTGGATGCTCGAAAATACCGCCAACCTAGATTGGTCGGTGGCCCTTCGAACTTCCGCTGACATTTGGTTACTCGGTCACGGGGTTCCTCTGGTGATTAGTGCAGCCACTATTTCTGGCGTGAAATTCACCACCTTTGCAATCACGATTTTGCCGACTGGCCTCACCGCGTTGATCTTGTTTTCGGCTTATCGGTTGGGTCGCAAGTTGGCTGCAACCTCAAGCTTGTGGCCAGGTTGGGCTGCCTCGACCGTGGTGTATTTTCCGATGAGCTTTTTAGTGGTTTCATTGGCTCACAGCAAAGCCGCTTACCCGGTTGAGTGGCTGGGCACATTTTTGCCGTCGATCGTTTTCGTTGGCGTTGTTGTGCTCACTTCGCTTTTCGCCAAACCTGCGACTTTGGTTTTGAGTCACCAATTTGTTGAGGCAAACGAGCGAGTAATTGTTCGCGAGCGCCTCAACCGACTTTTCGATTCGCTTAGTTGGGTAATTCGTGTGGTTGCGGTTCCTGCCTTGCGCGCAGGCACCGGGGTTGTCGCCAGCCTGATCGGCGTTTCAGCGCTGAGCATTTCACTGCTCTTAGCATTCAACTGGATTAGCGCAATTCGCCTTTACGAAGGCATGCAGTTGAGTGTGTTTGGCGTGATCTTGGTGACGCTCGCACAACTTGCGCTGATGCCAAACTTTATTGCGATGGGAGCTGCTTGGTTCACCGGAGCTGGCTTCTCAATTGGTGCCGGTTCTTTGGTTTCGCCGTTCGGCACTCAACTTGGCCCGATTCCGAGCGTTCCGTTGTTCGCGGCTTTGCCGGTGGGGCAGTCACCACTAGCTCTTGCCGCCATAGCTGTGCCACTGGTTGCCGCCTTTGCGGCTACCGTGGCAATCAAAAAATACGCAGACGAACTTCGCTTTGAATTTGCCACCGCCTTCAACGCAGCCCTTGCCCTAGGTATTTCGATCGCAGTAGTTGCTGCCGTTGAGATGGCGATGCTGACTTGGATTACCGCTGGCGCGGTTGGGCCTGGGCGCCTGCAAACTTTTGGCGCAAACCCATTGCTAACCGCCGCAGCCGTTTTTATTGAGACCGCGATTGCAGCAACTGCCGGCGCATTCTTGAGTGCGCGGCCAGAGCAGCCAGACGCCGAGCTTTGGCTTCGCCAAACCCGCTAACTTTGGTTTCGGTAAACTAGACCAATGCTGTCGGTTGTAGTTCTAATCTCAGGTTCTGGCTCGAACTTGCGCGCGCTTTTAGAAGCCGCCAACAACCCTCTAAATCAAATTCGCGTTGTTGCAGTAGGAGCCGATAACCCCGCCGAAGGTTTAGCTCACGCCGACCTATTTGGTATTCCAACATTTGTGGTTTCACCGGGTGCTTTTGAATCGCGCGAGGCTTGGGCTGAACTGCTTCTAGAGAACGTAGTTCGCTACCAGCCAGATCTAGTGGTGCTTGCCGGGTTTATGAGAATTTTGCCGGCCAACTTTGTTCGCGCACTATCTCCGAATTTAATCAATACGCATCCGAGTTTGTTGCCTTTGTTCCCTGGGGCACACGCAGTTCGCGATGCCATGAATGCTGGAGCGAAAGTTACTGGCGTTACCGTTCACGTTGTCGACGAGGGTGTCGATACCGGGCCTCACCTAGCGCAAGCTCAGGTTGAGATCACCGCAGAAGATAGCGAAGCCAGCCTTCACGAGCGCATCAAAGTTGTTGAGCGCAAGTTGTTGGTTGACGTCGTGAAAAACATCGCAAACCAAAAGATCAACCTTCACGCCCTCGAGAGGTAAAAACCGTGGCCGCACACAACAGTTACACCCCAGCCGACTACCGCCACTATGACCGCATTCAGGTTAAGCGAGCACTTATTTCGGTGAGCGACAAAACCGGCCTGCTTGAGCTTGCCGCTGCGCTTTCGGCAGCTGGAGTCGACATGGTTTCTACCGGTTCAACTGCGAAGACCATTGCCGACGCCGGCTTTGCAGTAACCGAGGTTTCGCAGGTTACTGGTTTTCCTGAGTCACTTGATGGCCGTGTAAAAACTTTGCACCCTTCGATTCACGGTGGCCTGCTAGCTGACCTTCGTTTGGTTCAGCACGAGCAGCAGTTGGCAGATCTTGGAATCGAGCCATTCCAGCTGGTCATCGTTAACCTCTACCCGTTTGTGCAGACCGTTGCCTCTGGCGCTAAGGGCGATGCAGTTGTTGAGCAGATTGACATTGGTGGGCCAGCAATGGTTCGAGCATCTGCTAAGAACCACGCCAACGTCGCAATCGTGGTTGACCCGAGCAAATACTCAGACATTATTGCCGCAATTGCTGACGGCGGAACAACCTTGAACCAGCGACGTGAACTTGCACTTGCCGCATTTGGTCACACCGCTCGTTATGACGCAGCAGTTGCCCAGTGGCTTGCCGATGAAATCGACCGAAATTGGCGTGACAAGGCTGGTCAAACCACCGAAGAAGAAACCAAGAACCCAGGTTTCGAATCTGAAATTTCAATCACCGGCAAACTCGAAAGCGTTTTGCGTTACGGCGAGAACTCTCACCAGGCCGCAGCAATTTACCGAAGCACCGGTGAAGGTGCCGTTGCTGGCATCGCACAGGCTCGCCAGCACGGTGGAAAAGAGATGTCTTACAACAATTACGTTGATGCCGACGCAGCACTTCGTGCCGCCTTCGACTTCAGCGAACCAGCGGTGGCAATCATCAAACACGCAAACCCATGTGGCATTGCAGTTGCTAGCCCAGATGCCGCCGATGCAATCGCCGATGCCCACGCCAAGGCTTACCTGTGCGACACCACTTCGGCATTTGGCGGCGTAATTGCGGCTAACCGCACCGTAACTCTTGAAATGGCCAAGCAGGTTGCCAACGTATTCACCGAGGTAATTGTTGCCCCAGGTTATGAACTCGAAGCCCTGCAGTTGTTGCTCAGCAAAAAGAACCTTCGAGTTCTCGAGCTGCCTGCAAGCTATGGCCGTGAAGCCCTAGAGGTTCGCCAAATCTCTGGCGGCTTGCTAGTTCAGCAACCAGACACCTTCAATGACTTCAGCAACCAAAACTGGAAGCTAGTTTCTGGCAAGGCAGCTTCTGGCGAAGTCATGGAAGACCTGAAGTTCGCATGGCGCGCCTGCCGCGCCGTGAAGTCAAACGGAATTTTGATTGCCCGCGACGGAGCCTCGGTTGGCGTTGGCATGGGTCAGGTCAACCGCGTTGACTCGTGCAAGCTTGCAGTTGATCGTGCCGCTGGCCGCGCTCGTGGCTCAGCCGCAGCATCAGATGCGTTCTTCCCGTTTGCTGACGGTCTTGAAATTCTTATCTCCGGGGGAGTAACCGCAGTAGTTCAGCCTGGTGGCTCAGTTCGCGATGAAGAAGTTATCGCAGCCGCCAACGCAGCTGGCATCACTATGTACTTCACCGGTGAACGTCACTTCTATCACTAAACGCGCGCTAGATTTGAAGCCAACTAGGAGAAACATGCAAAAGAGAAATAAAGCCATTTTCGCGACCGTGACCGCTTCAGCCTTTGCTGTTTCGGGTTTTCAAGGCTCTGCTGCATTGGCATCAGACCCAACCGTAGATTGCTCTTTTGCGCCAGGTGCTATTGCTGTCGATGACAATGTTTGCCAGGTAAGTTTTACCGAAACACCAAGTGGTAGCTGGTCAGTTCCTAACGGCGTTAGCGCCGTAGATGTTCTGTTGGTCGGTGGCGGTGGCGGTGGCGGAAGCGCCTACTACAGTACTACTGGTGGCGGTGCTGGTGAGGTTCGAGTACATCACATTGACCTAACCTCTATTACCGCACTCGATGTTGTAGTAGGCAACGGAGGAGAACAAGACCAATCTGGCGCACCTTCGCGAGTTACCGAAGGAAGTTCACTTTGGGAAGCTGTTGGCGGCGAACCTGGCCAATCAGGAGACTTTCTGAGTTTTGGCGGCCAACCTGTTCTAAGTGACTTCAACGCAGATATTTATCGTGGGGGAAGCTCAGGCAACGGTTTTGCTGGTGGGCACGCAGATGTCGTTTCGAACTGGAATGGAAACATGTGGGCACTCACTGTTGGCGGTGGCGGGGCGGGAGCATCAGAAGATGGTGGAACGGCATTAGACACTCGCTCTAGCGACGGCGATGTCACACCTGGCAACGGCGGCGCTGGCCTTACCCCAACCGGCGGCCTTTTTGCCAACAATGTTGATCAATTCGGCGGTGGCGGTGGCGGCGGAGTTAACGCAGACCTAGGCGTGGCACTGGTTGGTCCATATGGCGTTGGCGGCCTTGGCGGTGGCGGTAACGGATCAGACGGCACCAACGATGGCCAAGACGCCGTCGCAAACACTGGTGGCGGTGGCGGTGGCGCCGGCCTATCAAACTTTGGATCTGGATTCGAGACACGCACAGCCGCAGGGCGAGGCGCTTCTGGCTACGTTTCGATTCGCTTCGAAGGCCTAGCAGCTAAAAAGCTTGCAGCTACCGGCTCTGATTCAAACCTTTTGGCAAACAGCGCAGCCGCATTGCTTGCAATCGGTGGCGTGCTTCTAGCTCGCACTCGCAGAACTCGCAAAAACTAGTTTCTAAAGAAAAAGACCTCGGCACTTGCCGAGGTCTTTTTCTTGTCTAGAGGTTTCTTTCGAATGCTTCAGCCAGTGCCTTGCGCAAAACCTTTGAGGTTGCCGTTCGGGGAATCTGGGCAACCGAGCAAATTGCAGTTGGCACGAGTGCCACGAAAGTCTCTTGCACCGCCGCTATGAGTTGCTGCGGTTCAAAGCCTTCGCCCTCAACTACGGCATAGGCCAAGCCGTCGGTGCCAGTTGGGGTTCGATAGCTAAAGGCCGCAGCGTCTTGAACACCGGCTACGGTCTTGAGAATGCCATCGAGTTGGTCAGGGTTGATTTTGACCCCGCCAACATTTAGCACTTCAATACTTCGACCCAAAAGCATCAAGTGGTTATCAGGCGTTACGAAACCAATATCACCCGGGTAGAACCAGCCGTCTTTGAACGCTTCTGAGTTGGCTTGAGGGTTTCTGAAGTAGCCGGCTATATCGGTTGTTTTGAATCGCAAAATACCTTCGGAGCCAGACTCAAGAACTTGACGGGCTTGGCTCACAATTTGCACCTCAACACCAGGTGCAATGCGGCCCATGTTTGCTGGGTTGAAATCTGGTTCCCGTTTGGTAGCAATCGTTCCGAGTTCGCTGCATCCGTAGAGGTTCATCAACCTGGCATTCGGCGCAACTTCGAGCAATGCTTTGGCAAGCTGCTCGCTCAGCATGCTGCCAGCAGGAACGATCAGCTCAAGAGAGTTTAGGTTTTGCGAAGCTGCTATTGCGTTTTTCACCAAGTCGCCAAGTTGCGCAGGTGATGCCACCACTTCGGCAATCTGGTAATTAGAAATCAGCTCAAAGTTTTCGCTGGCATTGCCAGGGGCAAAGTAAGTCTTGCCAAGTGCAACGTTGGCATAAGCGGCGAGGGTTCCCGTGATTCCGCTCATCGGCAGAACCGAAATTACTGAATCATGCAGCAACCAGTTTTCAAGAGCGGTCGCCACTCTGCTTTCAATCAGTGAGATTGAAAATGCGGTTGCTTTAGGAGTGCCTGTGGTTCCGCTCGAGTAAACCAGTCGGCAAATTGAATCGAAAGAGTCGAAAGCTTTTGGCTCAATCACACTTGAAAGCATCGCTGCTGCAGCCAAAAAATCTTGATCGATCAAAATGGTTTTGGAGTCTGGAACTTCAGGCAATTTTGATGTCGAGAGAACCCAGTCAACAATTTCTAGGTCAGAGGTAGGCCCCGCATAAATACATCCAATTGCTGCCTCGTGAAAAAGCGCTTCGAAGAAAAACAGGTTCAGGTGAGGGCTAACCTGAGTAGCCACAACCTGCCCAGGTTTTACGCCGCGTTGCCGAAGAAGGGCCGCAATCTTCTTGCTGTGATCGAATGCGTCACGGTAGGTAAAACTGCCCTCGTTGCTTTGCAGGGCAATGCCACTCGGGTTCGCCTTGACCTGTCGAGTTAGGTGCTCGAAAGGCTGGGGTTGCTTGAGCGGCTCTTTAGCGCTCATTAGTTGAGTTTGCTGCTCAAGCTAATGGCAACCGCTGATAGCCCCTTTAAGGTCATTGAGATTTTGCCGTCGAGAACCGTGATCGCATCGCCAACGCACGAAGTCTTTGAGGCCGAAACTGTTGCTGCTCCACCGGTCACAAAGTCGCAATAGGTTCCGCTTGGCAAGTCGGTAGCAATTTCGGCTTTGGTGTTCACCTTGTTGAAGTTCAAAATGAAGGTTCCAGTTTTGCCGCGACTAACCGAATAAATTCCACCGGCACCGTTTTCGACGGTTATTTTTTTGCCATCGAGTTCGTGGTGCCAGGCGATCATTCCAGCGATTGAAGTTTTGCGCTGGAAGCAAGTGAATTCGCCAAGTTTCAAACCGCAGACCGCGTCTTGAATTGTGCCGTCAGGGTTTTGGGCAACGCCTTGGTCAATGTTTTCAAAGCGGTAGCCGCTGTAAAGCATTGGCTTGCCAAATGGCTGAGACAACAAATAGAGCGATGCCAATTCGAACGAGTAACCGTCTCGATA
>JBDLVP010000015.1:0-7834 GCA_039804705.1 Actinomycetota bacterium | reverse complement strand
CTATGTGGGCCATAAAGCCACCCTTGATGTTCTACTCGGCGGACTCCGCAGATTGGAATACCGTGGCTACGACAGCGCCGGAGTTTCAGTTATCTCTAACCAGGGGCAGCTCGAAACGCGCAAGAAGGCCGGCAAGCTAGACAACCTAGTTAGCGAAATAACCGCTCACCCGCTAAACGATGCTCACATCGGAATCGGCCACACCCGTTGGGCAACCCACGGAGCCCCAACTGATGGCAACGCTCACCCTCACCTAGGTGGCCCAGAGAACAAACTTTCTTTGATTCACAACGGACTTATCGAAAACTTCGCAGAGCTCAAAGCTGAGTTAGTAGCAAACGGTACCAGGTTCTCGAGCGAAACCGATTCAGAAGTTGCAGCACACCTGGTTGCCACCGAATACGAAAAAACCAAAGACCTAATCAAGGCTTTTTCAACCGTGGTAAATCGCCTGCACGGAGCTTTCACCATTTTGGTCATTCACCAAGATCAACCAGATGTTGTGCTGGCTGCTCGCAGAAATGCGCCTCTGGTCATTGGTCTGGGCGACGGCGAAAACTTCTTAGGCAGTGACGTTGCAGCTTTTGTTGAGCACACCAAGCGCGCAATTTCGGTTGGCCAAGACCAGATCGTTGTGCTTCGAGGCAACTCTGTCGAACTACGTAACTTCGATTCGACACCTGCCAAGTTTGAAGAATTTACCGTTGACTGGGATGCCTCGGCGGCCAGCAAGGGTGGTTGGTCGAGCTTCATGGCCAAAGAGATCGCCGACCAACCTCAGGCAGTTGCCGACACACTTATGGGCCGCCTCGATTCAGACGGTAGCGTGCGTCTGAGCGAAGTTGATTTCTTGAGCGAAGACGATGTCAAGAGCATTGACCGCATTGTGATTGTGGCGTGTGGCACAGCAGCCTATGCAGGCGAAGTCGCCAAGTACGCAATTGAAAAGTGGTCTCGTATTCCGGTTCAGGTTGAGCTCTCGCATGAGTTCAGATACCGCGACCCAATCATCACCAAAAATACTTTGATTGTTGCCGTAAGCCAATCGGGTGAAACCATGGATACCCTCATGGCAACCCGCTACGCCAAAGAGCAAGGCGCCAAGGTCTTGGCAATTTGCAATACCCAAGGTGCAACCTTGGCTCGCGAATCTGACGCTGTGATTTACACCCACGCCGGCCCTGAGGTTGCGGTGGCTTCAACTAAGGCGCTTACCGCTCAAATCACTGCCGGCTATTTGCTAGGTCTGCTTTTGGCTCAGCACCGCGAGAGTCTTTCAAAGGCACAGTTGCGCGAAATCGGCCTAGAGCTGTTGAAGTTACCAGCTCGCGTAGACCAGGTTGTTTCTAACCTCGATGACGTTCGAGCACTCGGTAAAGCTCACGCCAATAGCAAGTCAGTTTTGTTCTTGGGTCGTAACGTTGGCTTCCCAGTTGCAATGGAAGGCGCGCTAAAGCTTAAAGAGATCGCTTACATTCACGCTGAAGGCTTCGCAGCTGGTGAATTGAAGCACGGCCCGATTGCGTTGATCGAAGAGGGCCAGCCGGTAATAGTTATTGTGCCGAGCCCAAGAGGTGCTGACTCATTGCAGCCAAAGGTTATTTCTAACATTCAAGAGATTCGCGCTCGCGGCGCTCGTGTAATTGCGATTGCCGAAGAAGGCGACCCAAACGTAGCCGACTATGCCGAGCACGTGATTTCGATTCCTCAGAGTGACTCGCTTTTCTCGGCAGTGTTAGCTGTTATTCCACTTCAGGTTTTTGCTCTTGAACTTGCCAGCGCAAAGGGTCTCGACGTAGACCAGCCACGCAACCTGGCAAAATCGGTAACTGTCGAGTAAGCGAAACCACTGTGATTATCGGAGTAGGCGTTGACCTAGTCGACCTTGCTCGATTCGAAGCAGAGCTTGCCAAAACCCCAAAGTTGCGCGAACGACTATTTCACCCAGTTGAGCGCGAATACTCAACGCGCCAGCTTGCCGGCAGTTTTGCCGCCAAAGAAGCGGTTGTAAAGGCATTGGGCTCTGGTGAAAACCTAAGGTGGTTAGAACTGAGCGTGGTGCGTGACTCACTAGGTAAACCTTGGATTCACGCCGAAGGGGAGAGCGCCAAAAGACTAGGCGCTGCCGGAGTTGTCAAACTTCACTTATCGTTGACCCATGACGGTGGAATGCTAGCCGCTTATGTAGTAGCCGAAGGCGCTGGAACATTGATTGCCGAAGAAGGAGGTTGGAATGCGTGAAATACTGATTAACCTCGATGTCATTGCGGCCAACCTTCAGACCATGCGAGGCCACTGCCCAACCGCCATGATTTGCGGTGTAGTCAAAGCCAACGCCTATGGTCACGGCATGATCGAAGTTGCCAAGCGACTGCAAGCCGAGAAAATCGATTACCTTGGTGTGGCTGATCTCGATGAAGCTATTGAACTGCGCCAGAACGGAATCACAATTCCGGTGTTGGCCTGGCTGCACGAATACGAAGAAGACTTTGTAGCTGGTGTCGAGAACAGCATCGAAATTGGTGTGGCGACGGTTCGGCAATTAGACCGAGTAGCTGCAGCGGCATCCAAGTTAAAAACCACCGCGGTTGTTCACCTTAAGGTTGACACCGGTTTGAACCGCAACGGATCAACACTTGCTGATTGGCCACACCTTATTCGCGCTGCAGTTGACCTACAAAACCAAAACCTGATATCGGTCAAGGGCGTATTCAGCCACCTTTCGACTACTTCGCCAGAAGATGACCTGCACCAGATTGAACTTTTTGACGATGCTGTTGCTGCGGCCAAAGCTTCCGGGCTAGACATTGAGCTTCGCCACCTAACCGCCAGCGATGGTTCGCTAACCTACCCACAGGCGCACTACGAGATGGTTCGTCTCGGTGTCTCGCTTTATGGGCTTTCACCATGGACCGACCACACCTCGGCAGACTACGGATTGATTCCTGCGATGACCGCAGTGAGTTCTGTGGTTCAGGTCAAAGAGGTTCCTGCTGGCCAAGGCGTGAGCTATGGCTATCTATACCGAACCAGCGCGGCAACTCGTCTGGCATTGATTCCAGTTGGCTATGCCGAAGGTCTGCCACGAAATGCCAGCGGAAAGGCTGAGGTTTCGATTAATGGTCGTCGCTACCCTATTTTGTCCCGCATCGCGATGGACCAAATCATTATTGACGTAGATGACTCGCACGTGCAACCTGGCGATAAAGTGACTATTTTCGGAGACCCGGCCACTGGCGTTCCGTCGGCAGATGAACTTGCGATTGCTGCTGAAACTATCAACTACGAGATCGTCACTCGCATCGGCGGAAGATTCAAGCGCAGCTACATCGGGAACAAAGCGTGAGTCATCGAGTTATTCAAAAGCTCACCATCGAAACAGCCGAAGAAATGCGCGAGTTCGGCCTCAAGCTGGCTAGCAAATTGGCTGCAGGTGATTTGGTAATTCTGACTGGCCCACTAGGTGCCGGAAAAACCACACTTACCCGCGGAATTGGTGACGGGCTTGGCGCGGTAGGAACCGTCAGCAGCCCAACCTTTGTGATTGCCAGAACGCACAAAACTGCGAATCCAGAAGTTTCGCTGGTTCACGTTGACGCCTACCGACTAGGCAGCCCAGCAGAGTTTGATGATTTAGACATTGACTATGCCAACTCGATTGTTCTTGTCGAATGGGGTCGTGGTTTTACCGAGGGACTTGCAGATTCTTGGCTTGAGATTGGAATCGATCGAACCAGCAATCACGATTCTGAAGAACGCATGGTCACAGTTGCCGGCGACGGCCCAAGATTTGAGAACTGGTCGCTATGACTAAGTTACTAACCATTGATACCACCTCGGGTACCTCTGTTGCCATTCACATTGATGGCCATTTGGCAGCAGCCGTTCACCACGACAGCGGGGTAAAACACGCTGAACTAATAGGCAATGCCATCATCGATGTTCTTGAGCAGGCGAGGCTCAAACCAGCGGAACTTACCTGTGTGGCAGTTGGTCGTGGTCCGGGGCTATTCACCGGCTTGCGAGTTGGCATAGCTGCAGCGATTTGGTTTGCAGAGGGAATCGATAAACCACTTTTTGGTGTGATTAGCCTCGATGCAATTGCGCTGCAACTTCTAACCGAAGAGCCAACCCATGCACCACTTTTGGTTCACACCGATGCCCGACGAGGTGAGGTTTACTATGCGATTTATCAAGGTCTAGATCGCAAAAGAATGCCAGTTCGTTTGAGCGACCCAAGCGTTGGCAAGTTCGACGATGTTCTCGAAAGTGCGGCCGAGCTTCACAACGGCTTTGTAGCTAAAACCGGCGGTGCAACTGCTGAGTGGGTAGGCAAGCTTGCCGATTTGCAATTGAGCTCACAGGTTGCCAGTGAAGATGCAAGCGCACTGTATTTGCGCGCGCCAGATGCCGCCGAGCCAAAGCCAAACCAAATGTTCGGTAAGCGGGTTAGCTCATGACCTACAAACCAAATGACTTTGGAATTCGACCTGCACTAGAGGCTGACCTCGATGAAATAATGCGCATCGAAGAGCTTTGCTTTGGCGAAGAAGCCTATAGCCGTGACATGGTTCAGAATGCACTCACAACTGTTGGCTGCAAGTACTTCGTAATAGAACTCACGGTCACAGCTAGTGCGCCAGAAATAGTTGGTTACGCCGGTATTGCCCATTTCACTGGTCACGCTCAGGCCGATGTTCATACCATTAGCGTTGACCCTAAATACCGAAAACTTGGTCTTGGCCGCAGGCTCATGAAAAAGTTGCTCGAAACCGCGGCCAAAGAAGGCGCAACCGATATTTTTCTCGAGGTTAGATTCGACAACGTTGCTGCGCAGAATCTTTACCTCGACCTGGGCTTCAAGCACATTGACACCCGCAAGGGCTATTACCAACCAGGCAACATTGATGCCTGGGTAATGCGCCTTGAGCTCGACCCGGTTGCGCCGGCACTCGAACCATTGGTACTAGGCATCGAATCAAGTTGCGATGAAACCGGTGTTGGCATTGTGCGCGGCAACACCTTGCTTGCCAATGTGATCTCGAGTTCGATGCAGTTGCACGCGCGCTTTGGCGGGGTAGTTCCTGAGGTTGCCGCCCGAGCTCACCTCGAAGCGTTGCAACCAACTTTGCAGCAAGCGCTAAAAGAAGCCAACGTTCGCCTGAGTGAAATCGATGCGATTGCGGTAACCAACGGTCCAGGTCTTGCCGGCGCCCTAATGGTTGGTGTTGGCGCAGCTAAAGCGCTCGCCGTTGCCATCGATAAACCGATCTATGCGGTGAACCACTTGGTGGGTCACGTTGGCGTCGATGTTCTCGAACGCGGTGAGCTAGAAACCCCAACCATTGCTTTGTTGGTAAGTGGCGGGCATACATCGTTGCTTCTGGTAAACGATTTACTAAACGATGTTCAGTTACTTGGTGAAACCATCGATGATGCAGCTGGCGAAGCATTCGATAAGGTGGCCAGATTGCTTGGGCTGAAATACCCGGGTGGCCCAGAAATTGATCGAGCCGCCGCAACTGGTAACCCGAAGGCAATTCGTTTCCCTCGTGGTTTGAGCCTGCCTAAAGACATGGAAAAGCATCGCTACGATTTCAGTTTCAGCGGCCTGAAAACTGCAGTTGCCCGCTGGGTTGAAGTGAAACAAGACGACGACGAAGAGTTCAGTGTCGCCGATGTCGCCGCTAGTTTTCGCGAGGCCGTTGTTGATGTGCTCGTGACCAAGGCGGTCAACGCTTGCCTCGACCACAACGTGAAGCACCTGTTGCTTGGCGGCGGTGTGATTGCCAACGCCAGATTGCGCGAGGTTGCTATTGAGCGCTGCGCTAAAAACGGCATAGAGCTACGTATTCCAGCTTTCAACCTATGCACCGACAATGGCGCAATGATCGCCGCCCTCGGTGCGCAATTAATCATGGATGGCCGCGAGCCAAGCGAACTTTCGTTTGGCGCTGACTCGACTTTGCCAGTCACACAGGTTCAAACCCTCAAGTAAACTCCCAGCCGAAACTCAGACTTTAGTGCTTTATTGAACTCGAACCAATTAGTTCAAGAGAGAGAACATCATGGCTGAAACTGAATCAAAGTCAGGTTTTGACTTTACAAAACTCAACACCCTTTCATTGGTGTCATTTGCATTATCAATCGCTTGGGTGGGTGCGCTCGCTGGTGTAATTACCGGTCACGTTTCGCTAGCCCAAATTAAGAAGTCAGGCGAGCGCGGCCGCAAGTTGGCAATTGCCTCATTAATCATTGGCTATGCCTACATTGGCTTGAGCTTGTTGTGGGGTGCACTAATGGCGGGACTCGCAATTCGTGGAATCATGTTGAACCACAATGGCTACGGTTACCCTGGCGGCCCACGTGGCATGATGAACAACTTCGACAACCAAGGTGGTTGGGGCATGATGGGCGGGCTTGACGATGTTCAGATTCCTCGCGGCGGCGGACTAGTTGACCCAAGCATTGTTCCAACCCCACTGCCAACCGCGGTAAACCAATAAGTCTTATTTGAGTGCTAAAAAGCGGCCACCAATTTGTGCCTGGTGGCCGCTTTTCCTTTTTGTTACATTAGGTCTATATGCCTCGGGTCTTGCAGCCCTAAACAAAAGGGAATCTCATGAAAAAGAACTTGCTAGCCGCCACTTCGATCGCAGTAATTGCAACGCTATTTTTTGCCTCGACCCCAGCTTCGGCCGCATCAAATTACAGCGCAGAAGTTGTTCACGTGTTTAACTCGAGCAATGACGGTTCTAGGAGTCCCGTTGACATTGCTGATATCAATGGCACCCAGTCTTTGCTCAAACTAGGCGACGGCTCGCTTTGGGTAACCGATGGCACCGATGCGGGCACACTTGATGTTTCGCAGGCAGCAAACCTTGCGGGTCTAAACACTGCATACTTCTCGCCATCTTTGGGCAGCGTTGAATCAGTGAGCATTGACGAAAAGCTCTATTTCAAAGGCGAAGACAGCTCGAATGACCTGTTTATTTGGAGTTTCGACGGTTCTGTTTTCACCAAATTAAACGCGAACTTCTTCAATTTCATCTCTGCTTTGTACAACGTAGATGGTCAGCTTTACCTTTGGGGACGCTACGACGACAACGCTAACCAGGGCTTCTATCAGGTTGATATTTCAACTGGTTCAGTTTTAGAAATTGCAACCGGCAGCGAATGTGACGGATCTATCAATGGTCCTGAGAACGCCCAGTTGCTTAATGGCAAGGTTATATTTGCGAATGACCCAGACAATAACTGTCGCTACGACCTATTTAGCTTTGACCCTGCAGACCCGAGTGCACCTGCGGTAAACGTAACTGGATCGCGCACGGATCTTTTTGACTCTTCAGTGAATAACGGCGAATACATTCCATTTGACCGAAGCTGGATTGTTTTGAACGGCGAACTTTTATTTGCGGCCAATGTACTCGACGGTGAAACCAATTCAATTGGGCAAGAACTTGTCGCGACTGACGGAACCTCAGGCGGAACGCACTTGGTGAAAGACATTCTTGCAGGAGCTGAGTCTTCTGCACCGGCAGACATGTATGCCATGTGGTTCACTCGGGTAGGCGAAAAAGTTTACTTCTCGGCTTACGACGGCAGCGAGACTGTTGTTTATGAAACTGACGGAACCACCGAAGGAACAGTGCAGGCAGTAAACCCCAGCACGGCAATTTATCCGAATGGAAACATTCAAGGCCCAGGCCTTGAAGTTGCAGGAAAGCTATTTCTTTCGCTGCAGAACGATTCAACCGAACAAGAGTATTTTGTATCCGATGGCACAGACGCAGGCACTTCGATTTTGAATGACATTTATGCAGGCATTGAT
>JBDLVP010000014.1:0-10468 GCA_039804705.1 Actinomycetota bacterium | reverse complement strand
TCAGAAGAGTCAGTTTTTGCAACCTCAGTGGGCCAGACCCTTGATCGACCTGCCCCTGGTTTTATTCTCAGCGGTGGCATCTGGGTGTTCGTTGCACTATTAGCTTTTAGCTGGCAGTTCTGGCCATCCAACGCAGACGTATCAGGCCCAGGACTTTTGCCTCTCGGTTCTAGTTGGATCGACCTATTCGCAGCTTCCGGGTCGAGTTGGCAAAACGTAGGCACCGGTTTCTTTGCTCCAGCTGAGCCGTTCAACTGGGTTCTGTTGGCCCTAGGTTCCCTAACCTTCTGGTCACCTGGTGTTGCAATGGCGCTTCTGTTCTTCTTTGCCAAGTCACTTGCATTTGCATCGGCTTGGCGTGCTCTTACGTTAGTGACGAACAAATTCTGGGTTCTCACCCTCGGTGCACTTGGCTACGCCTTCTGGCCAAGTTTTGTTGCTGCCCAAAATCAAGGGCGCCTTGGCGCGGTGCTGGCTCACCTGTTGATTCCAGCTTTCGCGTTCGGCTTGGCTCGAACTTTTGGCATTGGCGTTAGCAACCCAACCCGACAATCAACCTGGGGATTCACCGCATTTACAGCTTTAACGAGCGCGGCCTTATCTGCATGTGCTCCGAGCCTTGCTCCAATCATTCTGCTTTCGTTCGTAGTGTTTGCAACTACCAACATTCGCAAAATCGGCTACTTGATTTGGTTACCGGTTCCTTTGGTAGTGATTTGGTTGCCAACAGTTTGGTATCGAGTCGTGGGCCTGCTGCAGCCAGTGTCTTTGCTTGCTGATCCAGGTTTGGCTCTGCGAACGAAATTGCAGAATCCGATTGAGCTTTTGTTGGCTTCGAACTTAGTCGGCCCATGGCAACTAGCAACTGCAATTGCAGTCGGTGCGATTTTGTTCTTTGGCTGGTTTGCTACTTTGCAAGTTCGCTCGAAAACTGCCGTTTCACTTTGGATTGGTTTAGTTGTAACCGTTGCCGGTGCTTGGTTCTTTGAACGCATTGACTTCGTTGGCAACCCAGTTCAAGGCCTAGATACCGGCCAGAGTTGGGTCAATGGCTCGGCGCATCCTTTGTTATCTGTAGCCGCGCTGATTTCAGTCTTGTTGGTTGTTCTCACCATTGATTCGGTTCGATGGGCTCGCGGAGCAGGTTTGTTTATTTACCCTGCGGTTGCGGTTCTGGCAATTGGTGCCATGGTTTCAGGTTCACAGCTGCACTACAGCGATGGTCGCGTCGCGCCGGCAATCGTTCGTGCCGAAGCTCAAACCGGCAGCACCTTGAAACTATTGGTGCTTCGCGCTGAAGACACCAGCAAAGAAACAAACCGATTCAGTGCCACGGTGGTTTCTGGTGGCGGAATTTACGAAGAAAACCTCAACACCAGCTACCGGTTTGCCTTGGCTCATCAGCAAAAGCAGAACCCCACGTATTCCGAGATTGCCAAGTTGGCCTCGGCATTGGTTTCGGTTTCAGGCGAGTCTCTTGCAAAACAATTTGATTCAACCCAGATTGGCTATGTTTTGGTACCCGATGTAACCAGCAAGCAGGGCAGCGCATTGAGCTCAAACCTTGATGCAATTGTTGAACTCGATAGCATCGGAATCACTGATTTTGGTCAGCTTTGGCGAGTAAACGCGATTACTCCGGCAGCTGTTCAGCAGCGTCAATCAGTTGATCTTTGGTCAATCACCAAAGGCGTTCAGCTTGCAACTTTGACTTTGTTCGTTTTGCTTGCACTGCCAGCACGTCGTCGAAACCAGGCTCTTAGCGCAGACTTCGATGACTTCGAACTTGGCTCAGACACCGAAAACGAGGGTGAGTCGACCATTGCAAACTAAAAGAATTTTTGCTGCGGTTAGCGTTACCGCAGTTTTGGCTGGGCTGACTTATTTCGCAAGCTCGTTCAAGTTCGACACCATCAAAATTGGTCAGCAACCTGAGGCCGCAGCGCTCGCAGTTGGCGCCAAAGATCTTTCGGTCGCTTGCCCAGGTTCTGCTTTACGTCTTGGCGGAGTTACTGGGCTGAAGGTAGGCAAAATTGATCGCTTCGGTTCGGCTAAAGGTTTGGTAGCAACCAATACTCAATTCGGCGAATCATTCCAGCAACTCGATCTCGACTCGAAGGTTTCAAGCATTCTTAGTGACGGCCCAGCCACAAGTTTCAATGGCTTCAGTTCTGTCGCTGGAACCAAGTTCACCGTGATTGACCCAACGAAAACTGCACCGCAATCTTCAGAAGTTCTCTCGGCTACGCAGTTCGAAGCAATCGGTGACTCAGTCAATGGCCTTGCAGCTGCAGCTTGCGTGGTTCCAGGTAATGAGCAGTGGTTGCTTGGGGCGCAAACCAGCACCGGCCGCGAAGCTCTGTTGGTGCTTGAAAACCCGAGTGCAATCGCTTCAACAATTAGTCTTCAGATTTACACCGAAGGTGGGTTACTTTCAGGTTCTGGACTAAATGGAATCGCCGTTCCGGCCAACACCACAACCGTTATTCCGCTTGCCAGTTTGGCTCCAAAAGCTGCGACTATGGCGCTTCACGTTACAAGTCGAGGCGGTGAAATTGCAGCCTGGGTTCAGCAGCGCGCAACACGAGGAACCCAAACGGGTGGAATCGACTTCATTTCAAACAGCCAGGTTGAGGCATCGACCATCAGCATTCCTGGGTTAAACATTGTGGGTTCTGCAGAAGCCGCGAAGCTTGCCGTGAACAACCCTGACTTCGAAGACCTAGCGCCTAGCCTCGACGTTTTCGTAGCAGGCAAAAAGAATGCGCAGTTGACTATTCAGATAATTGGCGCTGATGACCAGAGCTACGGAACCGTTGTGACCGCAAGCGCTACCGCGGGTCGCGTTACCCAAGTGAAACTGCCTGGGCTGCAAGACGGAAACTACTCGATCGTGGTTGACAGCGACCAGCCAATTCGAGCTCAGGCCAATTTCAATCGACTAAGCAGGACGAAGAAATTCGACCTTGCATTTGCCTTGGCAGTTGCACCAACCTCTCAGCCTCGATTGAGCGTCACCGCAGGCACTGCAAAATCCAAACTCAACCTGGTCAACGCAGGTAACGAGGTCGCGATGGTAACCATTGAAATCAACCGAACCAAGACTTCGGTGCTGAAAGTTGCCAGCCACTCAAGCTCTGTAATCAACCTGCCACAGGGTTCGAGCGTCAAAGTTTCAAGCGATCAGCCAGTGGCTGCAAGTTTGGTGTTTGACCAAGATGGTTTGGTGAGCTCGGTGCCAATGCTTGATTACCAAAACCTTGGTCAAAAAATTAGCGTGGTTGTTCGCTAGTCATCTTCACTAGGATGCATGAATTCGTGCGGGTCAATTTCTAGCATGGCTGCGGCGGCCTCAAATAGGCACATTTCAACGTAGGTCATTAGGTCGAGATTCTCTCGACGAGCATCAAATTGTTCAATCAGCAATTTGTATAAATAGACAGTGCAACTCTTGCGATCAAACGCCCACCTGGCTGATTGGTCGGTTGCCTTGGTTGGAACATTTAGAACTATTATTCGAAGTTCGCTGAGCTGAGCCGGCCAATTTTGACGCAAATAGTCTGCGGTTTCGTTGACCGCTCGATTGAAATTTCCCACTCTAAATTCGCCTGGGCGAAACAATTTGCTAGGTAACGGCCGACGAATCGAGCGACCATGACGGCCTCTGGCCAAGCCTCTAGCAATCGGTTTTTGGGTCACGGGCTAAAGTCTACGACCGTCGATTTGGTAAAGACAAGGTATTCTTGAAGACATCTACGTAGGGCAGTTTTTGCCCCAATTTTTTGCCTAATTTCAAGGAGTTCCTATGGCCGTGAACTGGGATGCAATCGTCAAAACTTATGACGTACGCGGGCTAGTCGGAATCGACCTAACCCCAGAAATCGTGAGCGCTTTGGCAGCCGGTTTTGTTGATGAACTTGGTGCCGCCGGCCAAGATGTAATCGTTGGACACGACATGCGTGACTCATCGCCTGAGTTCGCAGATGCATTTGCTGAGGGTGCGCAGGCACGTGGCGCAAACGTAGTTTCGATTGGCCTTTGCTCAACCGATGAGTCGTACTTTGCTTCTGGTTCTCTAAATGCTCCAGCTGCCATGTTTACCGCTAGCCACAACCCAGCTACCTACAACGGCATCAAGTTCTCGCGCGCCGGCGCCCGAGGCATTAGCCTCGACACCGGTCTGGCTTCAATTCGCGATCGCGCAATCGCTTATTTGAACAACGGAATCGACGAAGTTGAAAACGTTGGCACCTATCGCGAAGTGCACATTCTTACCGACTACGCCGAGTACCTTCGTAGCTTGGTTGACCTAACTGAAATTCGCCCGCTCAAGATTGTCGTTGACGCCGGAAACGGAATGGGCGGCATGACCGTTCCTGCCGTGCTAGGCCACGCAACTGACCTTGAGCAATTGCCACTTGAGATTGTTCCGTTGTACTTCGAACTTGACGGAACTTTCCCTAACCACGAGGCAAACCCGCTAGACCCAAAGAACCTAGTCGATCTGCAGAAGGCTGTTGTTGAGCACAAGGCTGACCTTGGTTTGGCTTTTGACGGCGACGCCGACCGCTGCTTCGTTGTTGACGAAAAAGGCGATGCAGTTACCCCATCTGCAGTTTCAGCGATCGTTGCTCGTCGTGAAATCGCTCGTGCTCGCACAGCCAACCCAAATGCCGAAATCACCGTCTTGCACAACTTGATTAGCTCAAGAATTGTGGCCGAGACTATCGAAGCCGATGGCGCAAAGGCAGTTCGTACCAAGGTTGGTCACTCGCTGATCAAAGACCAAATGGCCGAGACCAAGGCAATCTTTGGTGGCGAGCACTCAGCTCACTATTACTTCGCAGACTTCTGGGGTGCCGACAACGGCATGCTTGCTGCCATGCACGTTCTTGCAGAGTTCGGTCACCAAGCAGAACCAATCAGCCAATTTGCAGCGCAATACAACCCTTACTTCTTGAGTGGCGAAATCAACTCAAAGGTCAGCGATGTTGCCGCTGCAAAGGCTCGCGTACTCGAGGCCTTCGAGACAATCGCGAATATCGACAACTTCGACGGAATCACAATCACCGGAAAAACCCAAGAGGGTGAGCCGTGGTGGTGGTTCAACGTGCGTTCGTCGAACACTGAACCACTTTTGCGCCTCAACGTCGAGGCTGAAACTGAAGAGAAAATGATTCAACTTCGCGACCAAGTTCTAGCTCTAATTCGCTCCTGATAAACCTCGACAGAACAGAAGAAAAGCCATGACTTCATTTGAATACAAGGTCGCTGACCTAAACCTGGCTGTTGCTGGGCGTCACCAAATTCGCTTGGCTGAAAACGAAATGCCCGGGCTAATGTCTTTGCGTTCTGAGTTCGCTGCCTCTGCCCCTCTTGCCGGCGCCCGCATTGCCGGTTCACTTCACATGACCGTGCAGACTGCAGTTCTGATTGAAACTTTGGTTGCACTAGGTGCGCAAATTCGCTGGGCATCTTGCAACATTTTCTCAACCCAAGACGAAGCTGCAGCGGCAATCGTGGTCGGACCTAACGGAACCCCAGAAGCTCCAAAGGGTGTTCCAGTATTCGCTTGGAAGGGCGAGAGCCTCGAAGATTACTGGTGGTGCACCGACCGAATCTTTGACTGGTCAGCAGAAGCACAAGCCACTGGCGAAAGCTGCACCGGGCCAAACATGATTCTTGACGATGGCGGCGACGCCACCTTGCTAGTTCACAAGGGTCGCGAGTTCGAACTAGCAGGCCAAGTACCTGCCACCAAAAATTCTGACAGCGAGGAATACGCGGTCATCCTTGATTTGTTGCGCGAAAGCCTGAAGCTTGACCCAACCCGATTCACTCGCATTGCGACTGAAATTATGGGTGTCACAGAAGAAACCACCACCGGTGTTCACCGCCTTTACGAGTTCTTCAGAAACGGCGAACTGTTGTTCCCAGCGATCAACGTGAATGACTCGGTTACCAAGAGCAAGTTCGACAACAAATACGGCATTCGCCACTCGCTGCCAGATGGCATCAACCGCGCAACCGATGTTCTCATCGGCGGAAAAGTTGTTTTCGTGGCGGGCTATGGCGATGTGGGCAAGGGCTCAGCCGAGGCCATGCGCGGGCAGGGTGCGCGAGTTATCGTTAGCGAAGTTGACCCAATTTGCGCACTTCAAGCTGCAATGGATGGCTACCAGGTTGCAAAGCTCGAAAGCGTTATTAAGACCGTCGACATTTTCATCACAGCAACCGGCAACACCTCGGTGATTCTTCCTGAGCACCTGTCACAAATGAAGCACCAGGCAATCATTGCCAACGTGGGTCACTTCGACAACGAAATCGACATGGCCGGCATCGCAAAAATCGCCGGCATTGAAAAAGTTGAGATCAAGCCTCAGGTTCACGAGTGGCGCCTAAGCAATGGCCGTTCTGTTTTGATTCTGAGCGAAGGTCGTTTAATGAACTTGGGTAATGCCACCGGTCATCCGTCGTTTGTAATGAGCAACTCCTTCAGCAACCAGGTGTTGGCCCAAATCGAACTTTTCGCACACGCCGAGAACTACCAAATCGGCGTCTTCGTGCTTCCGAAGCATCTAGATGAAAAAGTTGCTCGCTTGCACTTGAGCGCTTTGGGTGTTGAAATTACTGAGTTGACTAAAGTACAGGCTGACTACATTGGTGTTCCAGTGAGCGGCCCTTACAAGGTCGATCACTACCGCTACTAATAATTAATCGGTAACAGCAGAATAGGTTTCATGGCTTACAAGATTCTGGTCGTCGAAGACGAACCATCGATTCGCGAGTTACTCGCCGACTTGCTTCGCTCTAACGAGTTCGAGGTTGTTGAAAGCGCCGATGGCGTGAGTGCGGTTACAACTTTCTTGCGCGAGAAGCCAGACGTTGTTTTGCTCGACGTAATGTTGCCCGGTAAAGATGGTCTGCAGGTTTGCCGCGAAATCAACGCAATGTTTGATGACCCTAAAAAGGTTCCACCGATTATTTTCTTGAGCGCTAAAGACTCAGACGAAGATCGCATCAAGGGCCTTGAGCTAGGTTCATACGATTACGAAACCAAGCCTTGGAATAACGCAATTTTGTTGCAGAAAATCAAGAACGCAATTGTTCGCACTGCTGGCGGCAAGAACTTCAAGATTGGCCCGCTAACTCTTGACGTGCTTGGCCACGAAGTTCGCCGGGGCGAAGAACGCGTTTCGCTTACCCCGCTTGAGTTTGAACTTCTGCTAGCGCTAGCTAAAGAGCCATACCGTGTTTTCAAGCGCGAAGACTTGCTTGAAGAGGTTTGGGGTATTCACCACTACAAGGCAGATACCCGCTTGGTAAACGTGCACATTCAGCGCTTGCGCAGCAAGATCGAAGAAGACCCAGACAACCCAAAGATCGTCACAACGGTGCGTGGCGTGGGTTACAAGGCTGGCCAGGGGTAAGTGGATCTCGATAAACCAGTACGTTCGGTACTTGGTCTGTTCGCTCGTTCCCTTCAGGCTCGTGCGGTAGCTTTCACCATTATTCTCAGCGGCACGGCTTTGGTGGTGCTCGGTGGTTTTCTTTCTTACACAATCGGTAACGGCCTTTACCAAACTCGCACCCAGCAAATTTTGGCCGAGTCAACCAGGGTTATCAACGAGACCCAGAACACCCTTTCTTCTTCGGCAGTAGTCGATGAGGTTGACGTTCAAACTCTGATGAACGCGCTGGTTCCAAAACTTGAGTTGACCACAACCAACCAAACCCGAAGAGTCGCGATTTTGCGTTCACCAGTAACTGGCGAATCGCTGCCCCTTCTGCAAAGCCCGGTTTCGGCTGATCTTGATGTCTCGGTAATCTCAGCCTCGCTTCGAACCAAGGTTCAGGCAAGCAATGCTCGAGTTTCGTACCAATCAGTGCAGCTGCAAGACGGTCTAAATGTGAACCCTGGTTTAGTAGTTGGCGCACAACTTGTAGTTCCGCTAGCCGGTAACTACGAGGTCTATTTGGTTTACGACCTGCAAAACGAGCAGCAAACTCTGAACTTTATGCAGCGCACACTCGTAATCGGTGGTCTGATTCTGATCGTGATTATTGGCATGGTGGCATTCTTCGTAACTGACCTTCTGGTGAAGCCGGTGCAACTTGCAGCCGAGATCTCGCAAGAAGTCGCCGACGGCGGTGAGCTCGACAAGCGCATGCCAGAACGCGGAACTGACGTTGTCGCCGTGCTAGGAAAATCGTTCAACCGAATGACCCAAAAGCTTCAGCGCCAGATTGCCAAGCTCGAAAGCGTTTCGCAAACTCAGCAACGTTTCGTGTCTGATGTCTCGCACGAACTTCGCACCCCAATGACCACCATTCTCATGGCGAGCGAAAACATTACTGCCAACGCCCACAACCTCGATGCCGACTCGAAGAAGGCTGCCAATTTGCTAAAGCAGCAAGTGGTTCGCTTCGACTCAATGTTGAAAGACTTGCTCGAAATCTCGCGTTACGACGCTGGGCAAATTCGCGCCAAATTTGTTTTGCAAGATTTGAATGACATTGTGCGCGCTGCGATTGGGGCGGTATCGCCGCTCTCGACATCCAAAGAGACAAAGATTCGTTTCAAGGCTTCGCCAAAAGATGCCCTTGCCGAGTTTGACCACAACCGAATCGATCGAGTTCTTGGCAACTTGCTGACTAACGCAATTGAGCACGGCGAAGGCAAGCCGATTGATGTTGAGGTTGCGGTTTCTGCAAGCGCGGTGGCTGTCACAGTTCGCGACCGCGGTATTGGCATGACTGAAGAAAATCTGCAGCACGTGTTCGATCGCTTCTGGCGTGCCGACCCTTCACGCCAGCGCACAACTGGCGGCACCGGTCTTGGCTTAGCCATTTCACTTGAAGACACCAACATTCATAACGGATGGCTTCAAGTGTGGTCGCGACCAAATGAAGGCGCACTCTTTAGATTGACCTTGCCTAAGAAGGCCGAAGGAATCATTAAGGCATCACCGTTGCCGCTGGAGCCTCGCGATGTTACCAATGCGAAGACTGCAAAAGTTGCGAAGAAGGTAAAGGCAGCAAAGCCAACCACAAAGACGTCAGGTGATAAGAATGCCTAAAGCGCGCCTAATTTCTGCAGCTCTTGTTTCGGTTGCTTTGCTCAGCGCCTGCGCCCAGATTCCGCAGCGTTCTCAGGTTCAAACCGGGCCAAACCTCAACTCGGTGAGCGCCAATGAAACCATCAACTATTCACCAGCTGAACCGCTTGATGGTCAAACAGAAAAAGAAACCGTCACCGGGCACATTACCGCCGGAACCGGGCCACAGAACGACTATTCAACTGCCCGAAATTACCTAACGCAGAAATTCCGCGCCAAATGGACTCCAAGTGATGAAGTGTTGGTGCAGTACGGACCGCTACAAGTGCTGGTGGGCTCGGACCACCAGGTAGAAGTGCGTCTCAAAATACAGGCCTATGTTGATTCGAACGGATACCTGCACTCACTTGATACCCCTGAAGATCGCACTCTCAAGTATCAGTTGACCAAAGAAAACGGTAACTGGCGAATCAGTGATGGCCCTAACCTGACAATCGTCAACAAACCAGTCTTCGATGTGCTCTTTACCGGCTACTCAATTTACTTCTTTGACAACGCTCATCAATACCTTGTGCCAGAACTTCGCTGGTTCCCGGTTCGCGCTTCAACCGGAACCAGATTGGTAAACGCCCTGCTTGCCGGACCTAGCAAATGGCTTGAAAAGGCAGTCGCAACCTCGTTGCCCAACGACGTAAAGTTGGCGATTCAATCGGTGGCAATCGCTGACGGCGTCGCCCATATCGACTTGAACTCGAAAGCTGTTGCGGCCTCAACCATGCAGTTGCGCTATTTCGTGGCACAACTCGAGGCAACCTTGCGTCAGCTCGACACGGTTACTTCGGTTGAACTTTCTATCGACGGTAACGTGCGCTCTCTCGGCGCCCTCAGCTACTTGCAGCCAGCCGAACTAAACCCAAACCCAATAGCCCTAACTAAAAATGGCTTGAAATACTTAAACCCCGGAACCACCTCGGTAGCCGGCTCTCAAGCTTTGGTAAAAACCACCGAGGCAACCGATTTCGCCATTGAGGTAAACAATCGAGACATCGTTCTCAAATCGTCTAAGGGAACCTTCTGGGGTCGCTTAGGGCAGATCGATCGCACGGTTACCCGAGTTGACGAACGTTCAAATGCGCTCAACCCAGTGTTCGATACATCAGGCCTAATTTGGAGCCTATCTAGAAGCCGCGGCTCATCGGTGCACCTTCTTACCTCGACCGGCCTCAAAACCAAGGTAGATGCCCGCTGGTTAGCCGATTACAACGTTGACTCATTCTCACTCAGCCCTGAAGGCTCCCGTGCTGCGCTGGTTGTTCACAACGGGCTGACCTCAAAGCTTTTGGTGAGTGCAGTAATTCGCACAGCAACAGGTCTTCCCATTGAACTTGGCGAACCTTATGAAATCACCT
>JBDLVP010000013.1:0-3607 GCA_039804705.1 Actinomycetota bacterium | reverse complement strand
AGTTCCATAGTGGCTCGAACATTTGGTTTGCAAAGCGAAGCGCCAGAATGTTTTGAACGGTTTCTTTACCCAGGTAGTGATCAATGCGGAATACCGAGTCAGGTGGGAAAACCGCCTCTACAACGTTATTCAAATCGCGTGCACTTTCAAGGTCGTGACCGAAAGGCTTTTCAATCACAACTCGGCGGAACTGGTTTGGCTTTGGCGCGGCAAGACCACTGCGTTCGAGCTGTTTCGTTACAAGCGGGAACGCCTTCGGCGGCACCGAGAGGTAGAAAGCGTGGTTTCCGTTAGTGCCACGTTCCCGGTCTAACTCTGAAATGGTTTCACTCAAACGATCAAAGGCAGCGTCGTCGTCGAATTCGCCCTGAACAAAGCGAATACCTGATGCGAGTTGCTGCCAAACTTCTTCGCGGAACTCGGTTCTGGCATATTCGCGAACTGAGTCGTGCACAACCTTTGCGAAGTCCTGGTTGGCCCAGTCGCGGCGAGCGAAGCCAACGAGCGCGAAGCCTGGCGGTAGCAACCCTCGATTGGCTAGGTCGTATACAGCTGGCATTAACTTCTTGCGAGAAAGGTCACCGGTAACACCGAAAATAATTAAACCACTCGGGCCTGCGATTCGATTCAAACGGCGATCTTCGGGATCGCGGAGTGGGTTCACCCCTGGTGCAACTTTGGCTGGGCTCATTGGCTGAGCAGCTCCTTAAATTATCGAAGAATTGCGAAGATTGAATCTAGGTCAGCTTTGAGATTTCCAAGAGTTAGTGTCAAGACACTCACACCGTGGTCAGCAAGAACCTTGGCATCGCCGGCAGCCTGAGAGGCAATTAGCTCGCCAAAAGAGAACTCGCGACCTGGAACGCTCACGTCAGCTTCGTTTTTGGTGAGCAGCTGAAGGTAAACTCCCTGCTTTGGCCCGCCCTTGTGATACTGACCGGTTGAATGCAAGAAGCGTGGCCCCCAGCCAAAAGTTGTCGGGCGGTTAGTTTTCTCAGCAAGAATTTCGCGCAAGTCTTGCGCCTCAGGAACAGAAGTACGGTCTAGATACGCGTGTACTGACAAGTAGCTTTCTGAACCGAGACGAGCTAATAGCAACTTAATTGCTTCTGCAACGGTTTTCGCTGCAGAGATATCAAGAGACTGAGCACGTACTTCGACAGTGCCATCGATAAAGACTGGCTCTGCAATTACAGCGCGCTCGGTGAGCATTGCTCTAGCGGCAACCTTCGCTGATTCAACATCAGGCTGATCGAAAGGGTTGATACCAATCAAGCGGCTTGCGATTACGGTCGCGTATTCCCATAGCAAGAACTGTTCACCAAGAGAGCCAGATACTGAAACCTCGTCGTTGATCGCGGTGGTGGCATCAGCCACGACACGAACCAGCAAGACATCGTCAAGTAAAGCCTCAACTTCGTGGCTTTGTGGCTCAAGAACGATAGGCAAAATACCCTTACCAATTTTTCCAGTTGATTCTGCAATAAGCTGCTCAGCCCAGTCGCCAAAGCCCTTAATGCGAGTTGAATCAGAAATGATTCCAACTTTGTCTTTGAATCCAGTTGAACTGACAGTCTTCGCCAAAGTTGCGCCCAAAATGAGTGCAGGGTTTGATTCAGAGTCTTTTGCGAACTCAAGGCCTGCAGCCTCGGCTTCTTGCAACAGCGAGCGAATGTCTGCACCTGCAAGTCCTGAAGGAACCACGCCAAAGGCGGTTAGCGCAGAATAGCGGCCGCCAACCTGAGGGTCCGCGTTGAGAATTCGGTAACCGTCGGCCTTAGCTGCAGCTTCCATAGGAGAACCTGGGTCAGTCACAATGACAATTCGCTCGGATGCTGGAATCCCAGCCTCGGTAAATGCACGCTCAAATACGCGCTTTTGAGAGTCGGTTTCGACAGTCGAGCCAGATTTCGACGAAACCACAATCGCAGTCCTAGCTAGATCGCCAGAAAGCGCTTGGTTGATCTGATCTGGATCGGTGGCATCAAGCACTACAAGCTCAACACCTGAAGTCTTAGTGATAACTTCAGGGGCCAATGAAGAGCCTCCCATGCCACACAAAACGAAGCGATTAACGCCAGCCTTGGCAAACTCAGCCTTCAATTCAAGGATGTCAGCCACCAATGATTGCGAGTCAGCGGCGCTGGTGGTCCATCCGAGACGAATTGATGACTCAGCCTCAGCTTCTTTACCCCAGAGGGTGAAATCTTTCTGGCTGATGCGGCTTGCAACTTTGTCGGCAACAAGTTGCGAGACATAGTTTTGCGCTGCCTCAAGGGCTTTTCCGGAAGCTACTACTTTGATAGTCATAATTACTTTGCAGCCTCGAGAGCTGTTGCTACGGTTTCAACAAGCTCGCTCCAAGACACGATGAACTTGTCAACGCCTTCGCTTTCAAGTAGCTCGGTAACGTCGTCATAAGAAACACCAGTAGCGGCAACTGCGGCCATAATTTCGCGAGCTTCTGCATAGTTACTCTTGATTGACTCTGCCGGAATTACTCCGTGATCGTATACGGCTTCCATGGTCTTTTCAGGCATGGTGTTCACTAGGGCAGGTGCTACCAAGCCGGTGACATACATGGTGTCTGGAAGGTTCGGGTCTTTTACACCTGTTGAAGCCATGAGTGGACGCTGCTTGTTGGCGCCAGCTGCCTCAAGAGCAGCCCAATTTGCGTTGTCGAAGTCTTGCTCGAATACTTCGTATGCCAAGCGGGCGTTTGCAAGGCCAGCCTTGCTCTTTAGCGCAAGTGCTTCTGGCGTACCGACTGCAGCAAGACGCTTGTCGATTTCGGTGTCTACGCGAGAAACGAAGAATGAAGCGACTGAGTGAATCTTGCTGATGTCGTGGCCGTTTGCCTTTGCTAATTCAACGCCTGCGATATAAGCGGCGATAACCTCGCGGTAACGAGCAAGAGAGAAAATCAAGGTTACGTTTACGCTGATGCCCTCAGCAATCACAGCGGTAATTGCAGCAAGACCTGGCTTGGTAGCCGGAATCTTGATCATTACGTTTTCTTTTGCAACCTTTGCAAACAACTGCTTAGCCTGAGCTACGGTACGTGCGGTGTCGTTCGCTAGTCCAGGCTCAACTTCAATTGAGACGCGGCCGTCAAATCCCTTGCTGTCTCGGTAAACGCCAGCGAAAATGTCGCATGCGTCGGCAACATCCTGAGTAGTAATTTCGATGATTGCGTCATCGGTGCTGACACCCTGTTGCGCAAGTTCACGAACCTGGTCGGCGTAAGCCTCACCCTTAGCAAGAGCGCCTGCAAAGATGGTTGGGTTGGTGGTTACACCAGAGACACTGCGGTTGGTAATCAAATCGCGCAATCCGCCTGAGCGAATGCGGCTACGACTTAGATCATCTAGCCAGATGCTAACGCCGTTTGTTGCTAGTTGAGCTAGGGGAGAAGTAGTCATTTTTATGTTCTTTCTTAAGATCGATTAGGCGTTTAGAGATTCGCGAGCGGCAGCAACAACATTTTGAACAGTCATGCCGAACTCGCGGAAAAGGGTCTTGTAGTCAGCTGATGCACCGAAGTGTTCGATTGAGACGCTGCGACCAGCGCCACCAAGATACTTGCTCCAGCCCAGTGACAAACCAG
>JBDLVP010000012.1:0-5392 GCA_039804705.1 Actinomycetota bacterium | reverse complement strand
TGCTGACATCGAACGCTCTCTTAATCGGGTTAGGTCAATAGCCTAAACGAGCGCGCCTTATAACCCGCGCAAGTACTCCAGCGCGTGCTGCAAGTCGGCCGGATAACTCGACTCGAACGAGACCAAATCGCCTGAAATAGGGTGGTTAAAGCTCAGTCGCATAGCATGAAGCCACTGACGATCAAGGTTTAATTTGGCCGCCAACACTGGGTCTGCGCCATACATAGTGTCGCCCACTAACGGGTGCTTAAAAGCGCTGAAGTGCACTCTAATTTGATGCGTGCGACCGGTTTCCAGTTCAACCTCAACAAGTGACGCCGACCTGAAAGCTTCTAGAGTTTCGTAGTGAGTTACCGAAGGCTTGCCACCTGGTGTCACTGCAAACTTAAATTCGTGACGAGCGTGGCGACCAATTGGGGCATCAAAAGTTCCAGAAAGCGGGTCTGCCAGACCCTGAATTACCGCGTGATATATCTTGTGAACTACTCGATCTCTAAATGCTTGCTTTAGAACCGAATAGGCTCGTTCGCTTTTCGCTAAAACCATCAAACCGCTGGTGCCAACGTCGAGTCGCTGCACGATTCCTTGTCGCTCGGCTGCACCGCTGGTGCTAATTTCAACCCCAAGAGCCAAAAGCGCACCTGGAACTGTTGGGCCATCCCAGCCAACCGAAGGGTGCGATGCAACCCCGGCAGGCTTGTCGATAACGACAATGTGTTCATCTTGAAAAACGATCTTTAAATCCGAAACCTCTACTGGAACAACCTCAAGAGGATTTTTGGTTGCCGGCATATCGATTTCGATCATGGCGCCATCTGCCAACCGATCGGCTTTACCGATTTGCTTTGAGTTTTGCCACACTGAACCGTTCTCAAGAATTTCGGCACAGGTAGCACGAGATAGACCTAAAAGTTTAGAAATACCAGCGTCGGCTCGCTGACCTGCCAGACCCTCTGGAACTAAAAGAATTTTGCGGTTTTCGGAACTCATTTAGCGGCTCACTCAGGGCTGCTTGAGTTGTTTCCGCCAAGTGAGTGACCCATTAGAACTCGAATCACTGTGAGGGTGGCAACAATGCTGATTGCCATGTCGGCAACGTTGAAGATTGGAAAGTTGAACGGAATCTCAATGAAATCCACAACTTTTCCGCTGGGAAATCCAGGTGCTTGCAAAATGCGGTCAATAAAGTTTCCGGTGACCCCACCTAACAGGGCGCCTAGCATGATGGCCCAAGATTTAGAAGCAACTTTTCGAGCGAACCAAAGCCCGACCAAAATCGCGGCCGCCGCAATGGTTGTGAAAATCCAGGTTACGCCCCATCCGAGTGAAAAGGCAGCTGAATCGTTGAAGGTCAGTCGCCATTTGAGTAAGTCGCCAATAACTGGAATCGACTTATTTGGTGGCAAAAATTGTAAGGCAGCGGTCTTAGCCAACTGGTCTAGGGCTGCAGTAATAACGGCAACAGCTAGTACCCAGAAAACCAGGCGTGACTTTTTAGCAGGAGCTGACAAGGCGACTTAGAGGCTTGAAGTGTCGGTCCAGATGTTGGAAGCCGGCAAAGCGGTTCCCAACGCTGGATTCGGGCGCTCAACAGCAACGTTGTCGAGATCCGCCAACTGTGCCTCAATGAACGACTTGATCTTTAGTCGGTATTCACGCTCATAAGCGCGCAGTTCGTCGATCTTGTGCTCGATCAAAGCCTTTTCTCGCTCGAAACGCTGAAGCTCTGAACGCTGGCTAGCCTCAGCTTCGCGAACCAAGCGTGCTGCGGTTGAGTGACCCTCGGAAATCAAGGTGTCGCGCTTTGCAAGACCTTCAGCAACGTGCTCGTCGTGAAGTTTACGCGCGAGCTGAAGCAAGTTGTTGGTGTTGTTTGAGTCAAGTGAACCGATGTCTGCCACCGGCTCTGGGAAGTTGCTCGGAGTCGCTGCAGCAACTGCAGACTCGCTGCTTTGAATTTGGGTTACCAAACCAGCGCCACTGCGCTGAAGCTCATTGATTCGGCCTTCAGAGGCCAACAGACGCTGGCGCAGGTCTTCGTTTTCTTTAGTTAGTCTGCGAAGTTCGACCACGATTTCATCAAGAAAGTCATCGACTTCATCTTGGTCGTAGCCTTCGCGGAACTTGGTTGGCTGAAACCGCTTATTAACCACGTCTTCTGGAGTCAATGGCATAAGAGCAACCTCTTTCGTTGGTATTTGCTTAGGCAAGGTTACCCCAGGGGCAACTTGCGGCACAAACTGAAGCTACATCAAGTTAAATGCAAGACCGCGCAAGAATGAGACCAAGATCAACAGGATGGTCCACCCGAAATCTAGAGCCAGAGATCCAATGCGAACCGGTTTGATGAACCGTCGAAGAAAATTCAACGGTGGATCGGTGAGGGTGAAGGTGATTTCTGAGAGAACCAGAATCAATCCCTTGGGCCTAAATGAACGGTTAATTCCAATTACTAGATCAAGAAAGAACCTGATCAGTAAAACATAGAAGTAAACGGTAAGCGCCCAATAGAGCACGGCGCCAAGCAAAGTCATTTAGCGAATTGGTGAGATGATTAGGTCGTCGCCAGCTGGAGCGTCGTTTAGGTCTTCATCTTCGTCGTCAATGTTCACGTGCGAAGGGCTTAGAAGGTAAACCTTCTGGGTTACGCGCTTTAGCTGACCGTTTAGACCGTCGCGAAGGCCAAGCAAGTAGTCAAGCAGGCGACGAGCGTCTAGTTCTGAAAGCTCACCCATGTTGATGATTACTGGAATTCCTTCGCGGTAAGTAGCCGCAATGTCTTTTGCTTCTGAGTAAGAAGTTGGCTGCACGGTTGCAATCTCGCTCATGTCATTGCGAGGTCGGCTTGGGCGCAGTTGAGTAACAGTACGAGCAACGCTCTGGCGCGCAACCGGCGCTGCTGAGGTAGGGCTCGCCTGGAATGAAGCAGGTGCGTTTGCTTCTGGCCCCCAACCGAGAACACCGATTGCTTTAGAGAATAGGTTTGACACAGTTACTCCTCTGAAATTTTGAACCCTACAGATTCATGAAGTTATTTTTAGGATATGGCTAGTACTGGCGATTTCCCGTTATTGCTGTGCCGATTCGCAAGTGTGTCGCACCGTATTTCAGTGCCTCTAAATAGTCGCCAGACATTCCAGCAGAAATCTGATTTGCACTCGGCGCAAGCTTTTGCACCCTGGCGCTCGCATTGGCAATAAGTTCAAAGTCTTTAGCAGGCTCCGCATCAAGCGATGCAACGCCCATTACACCTTTTAGATTCAAGTTTGAAGAAGCCAAAACCTGCTCGGTGAAACTTTCTATCTGATCAAGTGAAAGCCCCCCGCGGCCGTCATCTTGAGTCAAATTCAACTGAATAAAAACATCGAGCTTTCGATCAAGAATCAGGCATTCTTTTTGCAAAACGGCCAAAAGAGATTCTCGGTCGAGCGAGTGAACTGCGTCAGCGTAACGAAGAACGCTTTTTACCTTGTTGGTTTGAAGTTGGCCGATGAAGTGCCAATTGTAAAGGTTTCGCTCGAGCAGGTTCTCATCGGCGATTAGCCGGGCCTTTGGTGCAGCTTCTTGGTCGCGGTTTTCACCAAAATCGCGGTGGCCAATTGAAATCAATTCTCGGACTAGCTGAACTGAATGGTTTTTAGTCACGACAATAAGAGTCACCTCGCGTGGATCGCGTTTTAGCGCTGCACACTCGAGAGCGATGTTCGACTGAACTGCCTCAAGCCTTTCTTGAAGCGAAGTCATTTCCAAACGTTCTTATTGAAGGAACTTTGGAATGTCTAGCCCATCGCCCCAGACTGAGCCTGACTTCTTGTTTGAAGATTCATCTTCAGAAATGATGTCGATTGCTTGGGTTTCGGTGCTAGTTTCCGAAATGAATGGGTTATCGCCAAAGCCAACTTCTTCGCCGTCGATTTCATCGAAGTGAAGACCTGAGGTAGTCGATGCGCTTGAGTTTGACCAGCTGTTGCTAACAGCCGGTGCAGCTTCTGGTTCTGCAGCAGCAGCAGCTGTAGCTACGGCAGAACCAAACGCAGGGCGCGCTCCGAAGGTTGATCGCTCTGATCTACGAATCTGCGGCGCTCCACCATCAAATCCTGCCGCGATAACGGTGATTCGAACTTCGTCACCCAGAGTGTCATCGATGGTAGTACCGAAAATAACCAAGGCTTCTTTGCTAGCTGCCTCAGAGATCAAACGGTTGGCTTCATCGATTTCATGAAGACCTAGGTCGCTAGCGCCGGCAATTGAGATCAAAACGCCGTGGGCGCCATCGATGCTGGCTTCAAGAAGTGGGTTTGATATTGCCAATTCGGCAGCTCGCACTGAGCGGTCTTCACCTTTTGCGGTTCCGATACCCATCAAAGCTGAACCTGAATCTTTCATGACTGAACGAACATCGTTGAAGTCAAGGTTGATAAGGCCTGGGTTAACGATCAGGTCTGAAATACCCTGAACGCCGCCGCGAAGCACGTTGTCAGCGATTTTGAAAGCCTCAACCACGCTGAGGTTGGTGCTTGCGGTGTCAATTTCTAGAAGTCTCTGGTTAGGAACCACGATTAGAGCATCAACTTCGCCGCGAAGCGCTTCAATACCGCGGTCGGCTTGTTCGGCTCTGCGCTTGCCTTCAAACGCGAATGGCTTGGTAACAACACCAATGGTCAAAGCACCAAGGCTCTTGGCGATTCGGGCAACTACCGGGGCAGCTCCGGTTCCGGTGCCACCTCCTTCGCCAGCAGCAACAAAGACCATGTCGGCACCAGCAAGGGTTGCCTTGATTTCGTCTTCGTGCTCTTCAGCGGCGGTGCGGCCAACCTCTGGGTCGGCACCAGCACCGAGGCCACGAGTAAGGTCTCGACCAATGTCGAGCTTGACGTGAGCTTCACTCATCAACAGCGCTTGTGCGTCAGTGTTGATTGCGACGAATTCCACCCCGCGAAGATCAGATGCGATCATTCGGTTTAGGGCGTTTACGCCGCCGCCGCCGACACCAACAACCTTGATGACGGCCAGGTAGTTCTGGCTAAGTGCGCTCACGATATTCCTTTGCATTCGATTGGCCTAAAGCTTCAAGTTTTACTTGAGGCTTATAGTTGCCGCCAAATTATTGCTTGCGCCAAGAAGTTACGGCCAGAATGGCCTATAAGCGGGTAGGCGAATCGGCGTGTCTAAAAGTTGCTGTATCGAACCGCAGGAGCATTCGGCGATGAGACATCGAAAGTGACCGCAGCGGACTTTTTAGTGGTCTTCATCAGCGCTGTTAGAACTTTAGATTTCAGAACCGAATTGTCACTTCCGCCCCAAATTACCGAGCGATAAACCTTGCCCTTCAGGGTGAGCATTACGTTGTCTTTGGTGATTGCCTCGATGGTTTGAATGCTATTTGCTAACT
>JBDLVP010000011.1:0-5763 GCA_039804705.1 Actinomycetota bacterium | reverse complement strand
CGTTTGCTATGTTCCTTTTGGCAGTTGCCGGTGCTGTTGATGTTTGGTTCTTTGTGAAAGAGCCTTTTGCCATCATGCTGAATGACTTCACTTTTGGCTTATTGTTCGGCCGACTGAGCAAGATTTTGCCAGTAGTCATGATTGTGTTCTCAATTTTCTTGATGCGTCGGCCTTCTTCGATTCGCGATAACAACCGAATTGGCTTCGGGCTATTTCTGTTTCTAATGACCGTTTCTGGTTTCTTGCACCTGTTTAGCAAAATGCCACAGCCATCGCAGGGAGCTCACAAGCTTGAGCGCGCTGGCGGTTTGCTCGGTTGGTTGATTGGTGCTCCGCTGGCGAACCTGCTGACCATTTGGGGTGCTGTGCCAGTGCTTGCGCTGTTGTCTTTTGGCACCATTTTGATTCTCACCAAAACCGCACCAAGCCGAATTGGTGAGCGGTTGGCAGAGCTTCGCGTTTCGCTGTTTGGCGAATCAACCGCGAAGCCTGCAACCGAAGCCCCAATCGACGAAGACGACGAAATCAACGATGCCTTCGACGGCACGAAGGTTCCTTGGTGGCGCAAAGGCAAAGACGCCAACGAGCCTTTCGAAACTCCGGTTGAGAGCACCTTGTTCGAAGAATCTGGCGACGAGTTCGACAGTGTTATGGGCGACTTGGCTGGCGAGTTCGCAGCAACACAGGCTGTTCCTGCCGCCACCCCAACTGAGCCAATTGCTTTGATTCCAGCTGAGGCGGTTCAAGCGGCTGCCCCTGCTGCGGTCGCACCTGAGGCAGTTACAGAGTCACCAAGCGCCCCGGCGCCTAAGCGCACCTACGTTTTGCCAAGCCAGGCGATCCTTTCTGCTGGCACACCGCCAAAGGCAAAGAGCGCGGCTAACGATCAAATCGTGGCTGCAATTACTAACGTTTTTAAAGAGTTTGAGGTTCAGGCCGCGGTAACTGGCTTCTCGCGAGGCCCAACAGTTACTCAATACGAAATTGAGTTGGCTCCTGGCGTAAAAGTTGAGGCGGTGACTCGTTTGGCCAGCAACCTGTCTTATGCAGTTGCCAGCAACGAGGTCCGCATTCTCGCGCCAATTCCTGGCAAGTCAGCAATTGGTATTGAAATTCCGAATACCGACCGCGAAATCGTAACCCTTGGCGATGTGCTTCGTTCCGGTGTGGCAGCCCAAAGCAAGCATCCGCTGACCATTGGTATTGGTAAAGACGTTGGCGGCGGCTTTGTAGTTGCGAACCTTGCCAAGATGCCTCACCTTTTGGTTGCTGGTGCAACCGGTGCTGGTAAATCTAGTTTTGTGAACTCAATGATCACCTCGATCTTGATGCGCTCAAAGCCTGCCGAGGTTCGCTTAGTTCTGATCGACCCAAAGCGTGTAGAGCTTGCTGCTTACCAGGGTGTTCCTCACTTGATTACCCCGATTGTCACCGATGCCAAAAAGGCTGCCGAAGTTCTTCAGTGGGTAGTTAAAGAAATGGACATGCGCTACGACGACTTAGCGGCATTTGGTTTCAAGCACATTGATGATTTCAACCGAGCAATTGTTGCCGGTGAGGTTAAGGTTCCTGAGGGCAGCAAGCGCGTTTTGCAACCTTACCCATACTTGCTTGTCGTAGTTGATGAGCTTGCCGACCTAATGATTGTGGCTCCTCGCGATGTTGAAGATTCGATTGTTCGAATTACTCAGCTAGCTCGTGCCTCGGGAATTCATTTGGTACTGGCTACTCAGCGCCCATCGGTAGATGTCGTTACCGGGCTGATCAAGGCAAACGTTCCAAGCCGCATGGCATTCTCGGTTTCTTCGGTTACTGACTCTCGAGTTATTCTCGACCAGCCAGGTGCTGAAAAGCTAATTGGCCAGGGCGACGCATTGTTCTCGCCAATGGGAACCAACAAGCCCCTTCGCGTTCAAGGCGCATGGATTGCCGAAGACGAACTTCACCAGGTGGTTGAGCACGTAAAGAAGCAAATGCAGCCTGAATACCGTGCCGACGTTGCCGAGGTAAAGGTTCAGCGCGTGGTTGATGCCGACATCGGCGACGACCTAGATGTATTACTTCAGGCGGCTGAACTGATCATCAACTCGCAGTTTGGTTCAACCTCAATGCTTCAGCGCAAGCTGCGCGTTGGCTTTGCCAAAGCTGGTCGATTGATGGACCTACTCGAATCAAGAAATATTGTTGGCCCGAGCGAAGGTGCAAAGGCTCGTGAGGTTTTGGTTCGCGCTGATGAACTTCCAACCATTTTGGCTCAACTTCGAGGTGAGCCAGGTGCTGTTCCAGCAGAGTCAGTTCAAGAGGCTGCTTCTCATATTGATGAAAACCGTGGCCAAATGGCTGCCGGAAACTTTGATGACTTCGTTGCTCGCGGAACCACAGACGAAGACGAAGACGGCGAAGACGCCTGGTTCTTGACTGGCAGACAGTAAACATGGCTAAGCCAGCAAGATACGCAGCTTTGAATCTGCCTAACCTGATTACCCTGCTACGCATTGCCCTAGTGCCGTTCTTTATTTGGTTGCTTTTGGTAGATCACGACAAGGGTTCGATAAATCGCTGGTGGGCAACGTTTTTGTTTGTGCTGGCAATTAGCACCGACGGAGTTGATGGTGCTATTGCCCGTAGCCGTGAGTTAGTAACTAACCTGGGAAAAATTCTTGACCCAATCGCAGATAAAGCTCTCATCGGTGGCGGGTTAGTAATTTTGTCGGTACTCGGAGAACTGGACTGGTCGATTACTGCGGTGATTTTGATTCGTGAATTGGGCATCACGGTTTATCGACTGATTGTTGTGAAAAAGCGAGTGATTGCTGCTAGCGGCGGTGGAAAACTTAAAACCACTCTTCAGGGCGTAATGCTTGGCTTCTTGATTTCGCCTCTCGATCATTTCTTCAACTGGTTGATTCCATTTGAAACCGTTCTAACTTTTACAACTGTGGCAATCACGGTTTCTACCGGTTTGCAAATTCTGGTTTCAGATTGGAAAGCCAACAAGGTCGCAAATTGAGTTTGAACATCACTCATTTGGTTGAAGACATCTTTGCTTTTTGCCACACCAATTCGCTCAAAATTGCCGTAGCAGAGTCGCTAACTGGTGGAGCCCTGAGTTCCGCGTTGGTATCTATACCGGGGGCATCCAAGGTATTTCTAGGATCAGTTGTTGCCTATCAGCCAGAGGTCAAACAAAACCTATTGGGTGTAGACGCTCAGTTGATTGCCGACCAAGGGGTCGTGAATGCGCAAGTTGCCGAACAAATGGCTAGCGGGGTGCGTTCATTGATGGCCAGCCAACTCAATCTTGATGACTCGCGCGTAGTTGGCATTGCAACCACTGGTGTAGCAGGTCCAGAGAGCCAGGATGGCGCCGATGTTGGCATAGCTTTTGTGGCAATCACTTCGGCTTTGAATGGCTTGCAAATTGAGCGCTTGCAGCTGAGCGGTTCGCGCAATGAAATTCGAGAACAAACTGTAACTCAAGCATTGTTAAAACTTCGGGAACATTTCGTCATCTGATTCTGTTTTACCTTTTCGAATCGGTAAAGTGGTTCACACCAGCTCTTCACAGGCAACTTGCAGCAAACGCGCATAGAAATGTCGGTGGGTGCTGTTAGTTTTTGAGAGGAGGCACAAATGGTTTTAGTTAGACACGAAATTGGCGACGTACTGCGCGATTTCCGCCAGCGCAAAGGTCGCACCTTGCGTCAAGTTGCCTCTCGTGCCAGCGTGGCATTGGGTTACCTAAGCGAAGTAGAACGCGGCCAAAAAGAGGCTTCCTCTGAAATTCTCGCGTCGGTAGCAGAAGCGCTAGATGTGCCTATTTCGCTAATCATGCGTGAGGTTTCAGACCGTCTTGCGTTGAGCGAGGGCGTAGTGATTCCAGATGCAGTTCCTGCTGATCTTCTTGCCGGTTACTCAAGTAACAGCATTGAAGTTAAGTCGCTAGAGCGCACTTTCTAATTATTTCGAACCGTTAGGTTTCAGTTCTCTTGCGTCTCAGCAAATTCAACGAACTTATGAACGATGAGTTTGGTGCCGCCTATTCGCAGGTTTTGCTGCAAGATCTGGTGCTTACTGAGCTCAAAGACAGAACTGGCGCCAAAGCTTTGGCCGACGGGGTTGACCCAAAAGACGTCTGGCAAGCCATTTGCTTGGCTGCCGAAGTTCCCAAGGCCAGGTGGCACGGCGTGAACAAAAAACCGACACGCCAAGAGCTCAAATAAGCATTTTCGAAAATCTGTTCGAAAACTGCTAGAGTTTCAACAGGGCCACAAATTCAATGAATTTCAACAGTTCAAAGATGCATCAAACAGATGTCGGCGGCCCTAAGTAGTTTCAACTAAGAACCAAAAACTTAGAAAGCTAAAGAAACCGAGGATCCAATGCCATCTCCAGCAGAACGCGAAAAAGCACTTGAAGCTGCACTTATGCAGATTGACCGCCAGTTTGGCAAAGGTTCAATCATGCGCCTTGGCTCAGACGAGCGCGCACCGGTAGAAGTTATTCCAACCGGATCAATCGCACTCGATGTAGCCCTCGGCACCGGCGGACTACCTCGTGGCCGAATCATTGAAGTTTACGGACCTGAATCTTCAGGTAAGACCACCGTTGCTCTGCACGCTATTGCTAATGCCCAGCGTGCCGGCGGCCTGGCAGCGTTCATCGATGCCGAGCACGCACTTGACCCAGAGTACGCAAAAGCTCTTGGCGTTGACACCGACGCACTTTTGGTCAGCCAGCCAGACACCGGTGAGCAAGCACTCGAAATCGCAGACATGCTTATTCGCTCGGGCTCAATCGACATTATTGTTATTGACTCAGTTGCCGCTTTGGTTCCTAAGGCTGAAATTGAGGGCGAAATGGGAGACTCGCACGTTGGTCTTCAGGCTCGACTCATGTCACAGGCGCTTCGCAAGTTGACTGGTGCCCTAAACAACACCGGAACCACCATGATCTTCATCAACCAGCTTCGCGAGAAGATTGGTGTGTTCTTCGGAAGCCCTGAGACTACCGCCGGCGGTAAGGCGCTGAAGTTCTATGCATCAGTTCGTCTAGACATTCGTCGTATTGAGACCTTGAAAGACGGCACCGAGGCAGTTGGTAACCGCACTCGCGTCAAGGTTGTTAAGAACAAAATGGCAGCGCCGTTCAAACAGGCCGAATTCGACATCATTTACGGTGTTGGAATTTCCCGTGAAGGCAGCCTGATCGACATGGGTGTTGAGCAGGGCATCGTAAAGAAGTCTGGTGCTTGGTACACCTATGAAGGTGAACAGCTTGGTCAGGGTAAAGAAAACTCACGAAACTACATGATTGCCAACCCTGGTGTTGCTGACGAAATCGAACGCAAGATCAAGGCAAAGCTTGGCATCGGTGTTCCTCGTGCAGTTGCCGACTTGGCTCCTGAAGTTGCAGCTCCTGAAGTTTCTGCTCCAGAAGCTAAAGCAACTGTTGCACCTGCAGCTGTAAACGAGTAACCATTGGCATTTCAGAGTAGGTCTGGGGCTAAAGCCTCGGACCTTTCTGCATCTGAAAACCCAGCTGAGGCAGCGCGCGAGCTTCTGCTTAGGCACCTAACTCGAGGTCCTAAAAGCAAAGCCCAACTGGCAACAATTTTGGCCAAACACAATTGCCCCGAAGATTTGGCAGAAGAATTACTAAATCGCTACTCAGATGTTGGGCTAATTGACGACAAAGCTTTTGCTAAAGCATTGGTAAACACCCGTCGAGGCCTAAAGAAGCTTGCTAAGTCAGCGATCAAGC
>JBDLVP010000010.1:0-3269 GCA_039804705.1 Actinomycetota bacterium | reverse complement strand
CCCTGAAGACAAAACATCAACCTGGCCGAAATAAGCATCATATTTGCCGCGAGCAATTGCTGCAGCTACGTCAGGAGTCGAAGAGTTTACAACCGGAGTACGAGATGAAGTTGCATAGGCATTTAGCAAGTTAAATGCAATTGACTCGCGGTAGTTGTTTGCATCGAAAAGAACCTTGACTAGGTCGCTGCGATCGTGGTTGTACTTAGCGTTTAGTTCGGTAGCCTTTTCAGCATCTTGAATTCTGAACTTGCTTGAGCCGTTTTGCTGAACATCAGCCTCGTATTGAGCCTGAGTGCTCAAGTAAACAAACGAATCTGAACGAGTCAACTTGATTGGAATTGACAGTGCGTCGAGAAGTCTTTGGCGAGGCATTAGCTGCAACAACGCGTCGCGCATTCTCGATGCCTTGCTGTTTGCATCTTTTACCAACTTAGAAGCGAAGTAGCTCTTCTTGCCGTAGTTGATAATTAGTGCTTCAATTTTTCCGCTTTGGGCGCTGGTGTACTTGTAGCCGGTCGCGGCTTTTACATCGTCGATCAAAGTGACCAGTGGCAGGCTTGTAGTGTCAACCGCCTCGGCAAGATCAACATCGCCCGCTTTTACTGCACTGTCGAGAGCCGAAGGATCTTGGTAGAACTTCAGGTTCACGGTTTCAACCTTTGCCGACTTGCACCATGTGCAAGATTTCTTTGCAACCAAAACCACCTCGGTGTTGGTTGCGCTCTTTAAGTCGTAAGCTCCCGAGCTGAAGAACAAAGCTTCAGAAAGGCTATTTGCTGACAGTGCGAAAGCTTTTTTGAAGGTCGAAGCAACTGCGTCTAGGTCGGCTTTGTCAGTTGAGTTGACGGCCCGTTCAAAGCGCTTGATGGCTTTTGCTGCATCGGCAAGACCAAATGCATTCTTTGCCAGCAAGTGTGCAGGAACACTAAGCTGCACGGCAGTTTGCCAATCTGGAACTGCGTGGTCGAAAGTAGCAGTAAAAGTAAGACCATCGCTTGAAATTGTTGGAATCTTAGAGGCAGCGCTCAGACCGGTTGCTCGCAGCGAACTATTGAAGTCTGCGCCGCCAAAATTTGTGGCTGCAGCCCAAGAAACTAAAAGATCGGCAGCGGTGATTGGCTGGCCGTCACCCCATTTGACATCAGGTGAAAGAGTGTAGGCCACCGTGAAATTACTAGAACCACTCTTAGCAATTTTCGCGGTACCGAATTTCGTGTTTGCCACTAACTGTCCGTTACTGGACAGGTTATAGAAACCACTCGAAGTGAGTTCGTGAATGTACTGGTTAGCTGCAACTGCAGTAGCAGAGTCAGAAACCGCAGAGTTCAAATTGGTCGCGAGCGCGCTTTGACCAACGTTGAGAACGGTGTTAGGAATTACGCTGCTAGCCGGTGCACACCCAGTAACTGAGGCAGCAACTACCCCAACGGTTGCCAATGCTACGAGAAACTTTTTCACTACACTCCAGAATTTTTACTCTAGAGACAAGGTTACCTGCTAATTCAGTCTTTCTTGCGGGCAGCGCGGCGCTTTGCCTGCAGATCAGGGTCTGGAACCGGAACTGCAGCAATCAAACGCTGCGTGTATGGGTCCTTCGGGCGCTTCAAGATTTCGTCACGAGTACCAATTTCAACTAGCTTTCCGCGTTGCATAACTGCAATTCGGTGAGCCAAAATGTCGACAACGGCCAAGTCGTGGCTGATAAACAGGCAGGCGAACTTTAGCTGCTCTTGAATCTCTTGTAGAAGTTCTAGGAATCTGGCCTGCACCGAAACGTCAAGCGCCGAAGTTGGTTCATCTGCGATTAGCAACTCTGGACGCAAGGCGAGAGCTCGCGCGATTCCCACGCGCTGACGCTGACCACCTGAAAGCTCGTGTGGGTAACGGTTGCGGTAAGAACGAGGTAGTTCAACCTGATCAAGCAAGTCTTCTACCTTGCGGTCAAGCTCTTTACCCTTTGCAACACCTGCAAGAAGCATTGGTTCGCCAATGCTTTCACCAATAGGTAAGCGAGGATTCAGCGAAGACGCAGGGTCTTGAAAAACTATGCCGGTGTGGTTGCGTAGGCTACGAAGTTCTTTCAAACTCGGCTTGCTCAACTCGATGCCAGCAACTTCTAGAGAACCAGACTTGATCGGCAACAAGCCGATGGCAGCACGACCAACTGTGGTTTTACCAGAGCCAGATTCACCAACAAGGCCAACAATCTCACCTGGATAAATTTCTAGGTTGAAATCTTCAACTGCTTTGAATGCTGGAGTGCGACCGTGCTTAGGGTATTCAATCGTAATTGAATCCATAACCAAGATTGGCTTTTTGCCAGTAACGAAGTCGTGACCTTCATTGCGGTCTTTGGCAGCACCCATTTTTGGAACCGAGGCAAGAAGTTCTTGGGTGTAGGCAGCGACTGGCTTTTTGAAGATCTGGTGAACTTCGCCCTGTTCAACTGCGGCACCGTTCTTCATAACCAAGATCTTGTCGGCGAGATCCGCAACCACTCCCATGTCGTGGGTGATTAGCAAGACTGAGGCGTTAACTCGGGTGCGAAGGTCTCGCATCAGGTCAAGAATTTCAGCCTGCACGGTTACGTCGAGCGCTGTGGTTGGTTCGTCGGCAACCAGCAAGATTGGGTCGCAGGCAAGGGCTTGTGCGATCATTGCGCGCTGGCGCTGACCACCCGAGAGCTGGTGAGGGTACTTGTCGAAACTTTGCTCAGGGTTAGGGATTTCAACCATGGTCAAAAGTTCAATTGCACGAACGCGAGCGTCTTTAGGGCTCATGTCAATGTGAGTGCGAAGCACCTCGCTGATCTGGAAACCGATTGTGTAAACCGGGTTCAAGGCAGTCATTGGTTCTTGGAAAATGTAGGCAACCTTGTTGCCGCGGTACTTGCGAAGCACTGACTCACTAGCGCCGATTAGCTCTTGGCCGGCAACTTTTACGCTTCCGGTAATTCGAGCGTTCGATGGCAAAAGGCCAAGTAGCGCCATTGCGCTTGTGCTCTTACCCGAACCAGATTCCCCAACAATGGCTAGCGCTTCACCAGCTTCAACGTTGAACGAAATGTTCTTGGCAGCTGGGTACCAAACGCCATCTACCCAGAAATCAACACTGAGGTCTTTTACCTCTAGAGTCGCACTCATGCTTTCACCTTTGCATCACGACGGGTCATTTTTCGCTTTTGACGAGGGTCAAATGCATCGCGTAGTCCATCACCAATGAAGTTAATGCACAGCGCAATCACAATGATGAAGAAACCTGGATAC
>JBDLVP010000009.1:0-9439 GCA_039804705.1 Actinomycetota bacterium | reverse complement strand
CTTCACGAACAGAAGCAATCTTCGAGAGCTTGACTGAACCAGTCATGGTTGCAATCTTGATCTTCTTGATTTGCGCAACAGTCTTTGGCTGCTTTGGAACAGTGATGTAGATCGGAGTTGTAACATCTTCAACGTTTACGTTTCCGATTGAGGATGGGTTCATCTGAGCAGCAACTGCCGAGGTGATGGCAACTTCGCTTAGGCCCAACTTTGCAGCCTTCAAGCGGTTGACGGTGATCGACAAAGTGCGCTGGTCTGACTTTAGCGAGTTGGTGATTTCGCTAACGTTCTTGATGCCCTGCATCGAAGCAGTAACCGCATCGATACCTGCCTTGATGGCTGCATCTGTTGTGCCAGTGATTTTGACGTCAATGGTGTCTGAGCTGCCGAAGCTGCCGCCACCGGCCTGGAAGGTAACCTTGCCAAGAGTGTTGTCAGCAGCGGTCTGAGCGGTGATTGCAGCCTTTAGTTTGGCCTGGTCAACGCCATCTTTGGTTGCCACCTGAATTTGAATACCACCTGCGGCGGCACCGAAAGCCACACGACCGTCACCGGATGAACCGATGCTGGTTAGAACGCTGGTGATTTCTTTGTGGCCAATCAATATGGTTTCTACCTTGGCAGCGGCCTCAGATTTCTGAGTCAAGCTTGAGCCTGATGGCAATTCTTGGTTCATCACGAAACTAGTTGAGTCGCTGTTACCAATGAAGTTGGTCTTCAGCAGCGGAACTAAGCCGAAAGTTAGAACTAGCACGAAGAAAGCGGCAACCAAAGTAATAACTGGGTGCGCCTGAGTTGTCTTGAGCACTGGCAAGTAACCGCGCTGCAACCAGCTCTTGCGCTCTTTAGCTTCTTCAGCTTCACGAGCAACTTCGGCGGCCTTTTTAGCAGCCTTAGGGTCTGCAACTTCGCCGTTCTTGTTGCCCTTCATGAACCAGTAAGCAAGAACCGGAACAATGGTCAGCGAAACGAGTAGCGATGCCACCAATGCGATGGCAAAGGTGAAAGCGAATGGTCTGAACAATTGACCCACTAGACCGCCAACCAGTGCGATTGGCAAGAACACGGCAACAGTGGTGATGGTTGCCGCGGTAATTGCCGAAGCAACTTCTTTCACAGCGCTTAGAACAGCCTTCTTTTTTGGCTCTCCATAAGACAGGTGACGGTTGATGTTCTCGATAACCACGATTGAGTCATCGACCACTCGACCAATTGCAATGGTCAAGGCGCTAAGGGTAAATAAGTTCAAGCTGTAACCAGCGGTGTTCAAGCCAATGAAGGTAATTAGAACCGATGTTGGAATCGAGATCGCAGTAACCAATGTGCTTCGAACTGAAAGCAAGAAGATCAAAATAACCACGATGGCAAAGCCAAGACCCAAAAGGCCCTCGCTGTTTAGGCTCTCAAGTGATTTCTCAACGAATGGTGCCTGGTCGAACACGGTCACAATCTCAACATTTCCAAGCTTTGCCGAAAGATCTGGCAACAAGGCAGCAACGTCGTGCGAGATCGAAACGGTGTTTCCGTCTTGAGTTTTAGTCATGGTGATGCCAAGTGACTCGTGACCGTTGACGCGAGAAATAGAAGAGTTTTCAGACTCAACATAAGAAACCTTGGCGATGTCTTTGATGTGAAGTGCGTAAATCTTGGTTGAAACAGTTGGAGTCATTGCGGCGGCAGCTGCCTTGGCGGCTGCTGCAGCTGCTGCTGCGGCGGCAGCCGGTGAACTTGGGTAACCCGAAGTTGGGGCTGAGCCAGCACCGAGTGAACTTGCTGCAGGCATGGTTGTGGTGGTCTTGGTGCCAATTACCGGAAGGTTGGCGAAGTCCGCAACTGAGTTCAACTGTGAACCAGCCTGAATGGTCAGTTCGCCCTTTGAGTCAACGATTGAGCCAGCCGGAATAATAAAACCGTTGCTCTGAAGAGCGCTCACAACTGACTGACGAGTCAAACCATATTTTGCAAGCTTTTTATCGTTTAGCTTCACGTTGATTCGCATATCTTTGATGCCCGAAATCGAAACATCGCGAATGCCATTTACCTTGCTCAAAATTGGGGTAGCAATGTTTTCGATTACCTTGCTAAGTTCCGAGTTGTCGCCATCTTTGGCATAGATGCCAAGTGCAATAACTGGAATGTTGTCGAGGCTTCCCGACAAGAAAGTTGGCTTTACGGTCGATGGAATCGTCGTAAGGCCAGCAATTGCAGAAGTTAAACGCTGCTTTACATCGGCGGTAGTGGTTCCAAAGTCGAAGGTCACACGAACGATCGAAATGTTTGCCTGCGAAGTGGTTGAAGTGCTGCTAACGCCATCAAGGGTGCTCACCGCGGTTTCAATTGGGCGAGAAACCTGCTCGTCAACTACCTTTGGGTTTGCACCTGGGTAAGCAGTGACAATTGCAGCCTGAGGCACTTCAATCGATGGGAACAACTCTTGGCGAAGTGATCCGAGCGAAATCACACCAAAAATCGCAATGATTACGGTGATAAGTGCTACAACTGAACGATTCGCAAGCGAAAGTTTGGCCAACCGGAACACGGTTCTCCTAAAGGTAAGTGGGAATAGTTAAGAGTCTAGGCGAAACCCCAAATTTACGCCTAGGAAGGCTAACCTAAACTGCCCACTCCCTATTCCCTTGAGAGCTCGAAATTCGCGCTGGTAGGCTCGAACAATGTCCAAAGTAAAGCCTGAAAAGCTAAGCATTAGTTTCATTGTGGTGCTTGGTTTATTGCAAACTTTTCAGGCGTTTTCGCAAGACCCTTATTTGGCGTCTGGCCCAACAATCGCTCACGATTTCGGGGTCGATTTGTCGGCTTTCCAGCTGACCATTAGCGCTCTGACAATTGGCCTAGGTTTAGGGCAGCTTGTTGCAGGCCCACTGAGTGACTCGCTTGGCCGTCGGTTGCCGTTATTGGTTTCACTCGGGCTCTATGTTTTAGCTTCAGCTATTTGCTCAATTTCGCCCAACCTTGCGTTCTTCGTTCTAGCTCGAGTGGCACAAGGCATTGCGGGGGCTGCACTCATGGTGGTTGCCAACGCAGTCATGCGCGATTTGTTCGAGGGTTTGAAGCTGATCCACCTTATGGGCCGAGTACTTCTGGTTCAAGGCGCAGCATGGATGATTGGCCCATTCTCAGGTTCGTTACTGCTTCAATTCACAGATTGGCGTGGAATTTGTTTGACCTTCGGCGCCTTAGCGCTTGTGCTAGGCGTATTCACTTTCAAACTGCTGCCCGAAACGCTGCCATCAGAGGCACGAAAGAAGCAGGATTTGCGCGCAATGCCAAAACGGTTTGCTTCACTCTTCAAAGACCGAGTATACGTTGGGCTGTTGATTGTGAACACGTTCAACTCAATTGGTGTTTACCTCTATATTTTGTGTCTCCCAATTATTTACACGCAGGGCTACGGAGTTTCAGCTGCAGACCTTGGAATTTTCTTAGCTCTTGGTTCTTTTGGTGCATACGTTGGGGTTCAAGTAGGTGCAAAACTAGCCACCAAAGTCGCCTCGCAGTGGTTATTACTGATTTTGCTTGCAGCATACATTGCCATCGGAATAGCTCACATTGCTATTTCGGGGGCGCATCCGAGTTTTGGATTGGTGCTGACACTTGTCGTAATTTGGTTGTTTATATTCGGCGCAACCAACACCCCAATTGGCGCATTGTCGCTTTCGCCGCACCCAGAAGAAGCAGGCACAGCCTCGGCGTTGATGGGAACAGTTGGCCTTTTTGGTGCAGCACTGGCAGGGCCTTACTTCACTACTGTTTCAAAGGTCAACACCGGGGGAGTTGGCTTGACCTTAGTGTTCATGTTTTCGATTTCAATCGCCGTGATGCTCTTGATTATTCGGCCTTGGAGCATGAAGTCGCTCAAATAGAAAAATGTCCCCTGCAAGATCTGCAGGGGACATTTTTAATGAGCAGGAATTACTTGCTTGGGGTCGAGTCAATAACAACCTTGCGGCCGTTCAATGCCTGAACTGGTCGGCTGTTGTTCGCATATGCTGCGGTAAATGCTGCAATCTGCTTTGCACTCATGGTGATTGGCTTAGCAATAACGTTCCACTTAACACCCTCGCTGCAGCCAGGGGTGGTGAGGCTGCCATCGTAGCGAATGGTGCTCTGGTCGGCAGGTAGCAAGCTAGCCCAGTCAAGTTCGAGCTTCGTGTCTTCTGCGGTTGCAGTTGCCTTAGCAATGTCATCGATGAACGGCTGCCATGCTTTGTTCTCAGCGCCTTCTTTGAACAAGATGCCGACTACAGCAATTTTGCCGTCGGTAGTCTTGTGCACGAAGTGAACCTCAAGTGGGTAACGCACGCCGTTGATTTCGTGCTCACTTGGGGCGTGGAAATGGAACTGAAGGAATGGGTAGGTAACGCCGTCAAGTGTGATGGTGTCTTTACCTTCGGTCAGTGGCTCTGCTTCAACGGTGTGACCGTTGTTGAAAACGCCTGCTTCGGTTGCCTGGTAGTCAAACTTAATGTTTACCAAGTCGGTAGCAACAGGGGCTTCGACGTTGATTGGTGACTGGGCGGTTCCATCAGCACAAAGCGCGTAAGAGGCATCGAGAGTTCCCCAGTTAGCTGGGCCTTCTGCACCTTCGTAGGTCCAGTGAGCTTTAGTTGCAGCAGCAGTTGCGGTTTCTGAAGGGGTTGCGGTTGGGGTGGCAGCTGGTGCGCAGCCAGCAAGGGCTGCAACAAGTGCAAACGCACCAAAGCCCATAGCAAGTTGTGACTTCTTATTGATCAATTTATTTCCTTTTATTGTGAATGAAGCACTATGAATCATGTTCGGCTTCGTGCCATAGCCTAGGTGGCAGCAGCAAAGTTCATCTTTATTTGAGGTCAAAAGTTGGATATTGGGCGCCAAAACAAGTGTTATCACTAGGTTTTCATCAAAAGCTGACTTGGAAGGGGTCTGCGATAAACTTTTGACTTGTTCGAGAAATTTTCGTGCATGCCTTCGTAGCTCAGTGGATAGAGCAAGAGCCTTCTAATCTCTTGGTCGTAGGTTCGATTCCTACCGAGGGCGCCATGGTTTACATTTTTAGGGATTCAAACAATTGTTAACCTTCTGTATTCATAAAGCGTAGATTGCTCATAGATGAAAAATTCGTTGTCTAGTTCTAGGGCTTCTAAACTATTTAGCTCGCTGTGTGTTCTCGTTTTATTCTTTGCCATGCAGCTAGACCTTCCCGCTTCAGCAATTACTTTGAGCCCAGACCAGTACACACTCATTGCTCCGACCCGCCAAGACACATATAACTCGGTTGCTAAATATGACCCAGCAACTAGAACTGCTGAGTTATTCGGTTCTGAATCGCTTCTGCCAACTACAGCCTCCGACGAAGATCCAACATATGGTTTAGCTGGGGTTTCAGTTGACCTTGCAAGTGAGCATCAAGGAATTTACGACATTCAATGGCAAGTAAATGGCCATACCAACAAAGCGGTTTTAACAATCACTGCAGACCCAGGCGTTGCAACATCTAACGTTTTAGTAATCGTTCCTGATTACACCTGGCAGGCCTATGACGCTTCAAAAGGCGGCTCGTTTTATGGTGATGGAATTCAGCACGCTGATGGCAGGCATTTCGCTTATGGTGTGACTTCGGAATTCCCAAACGGTCGCCACATGTATGCAGCGGTCAACATGAATCGGCCAATGAGCTTTGCACCAATTTCAGGCAGTGAATATGAAATGAATCGACCGTGGTTCAACCCCATTGAATTTCTTAATTCACACCTTTTCTCTGGGAGTGCTCCTCAAAGAGTTGACGTAGTTCTGCAGAGTCAAATTGCCTCTGGAAATTATGACTTAGGGCAATACTCGGAACTTGTGCTTTATGGGCATGACGAATACTGGACACCAGAGCTGTTTAGTGCAATCAGAAACGCAGTCAACTCTGGCTCATCTTTACTAAACATGAGTGGTAACACGGGATACCGTCGAATAGTGCAGACCGGCACAGTGATTCATTTTGATTTAGAACACGCAAGTAGTGCGCAGTTAAATGCGCCACTATGGGGATCACAAGTGCTGCCAATTTCACAGGCCAATGACGCTTCAATATGGGGAGTTCTCCCAACTCCATTTTCGGCTCCAGAAAAACCAACAGATTTCTTAGGCGTCGATTATCTTTACTACCCTTTGGCCAAGAACACATCAAACTCAGGGATTAAAAACATCTGCAAAGTATTGAAAACGCAGAGCAAAGACTTTAAGGCAGATTGTAAAAATAAGCTCAAAGCAACTCAGGGGTTCTCAGTGCTTGACGCTGCAAATCGTTTGTTCAGGGGAACTTCGCTGAAAACCGGACAATATTTTGGTAAGACATCTAAAGCTTTGGCATATGAGGTTGATGGGTTGCCTTACCGAAAAGGCAAATTAGCGATCAAACAAGATGACGTGAATTCAGGTGGTTATGAGAAGACAGCAGCGACCCAAGTGTATTCATCATTTCGCGATAAGTCCTGGGGGAGCCTAAAAGGTTACAAGTCGGCTGCTTTAGTTCAGCGCCATTACGGTGCGGGTCGAATATTGTCGATAGGTTCCATTGGCTGGGTTAGCGGAATTCTCGCGAATGACACGATAGTCCAAAAAATTACACTGAATGCTCTTGATGACTTGTTGCAGGTGCCTACAAGCGAAAGCTCATCGACCGAAATCACTGGCGACGTAAATAGAGGCTCTAAGCGCATAGTTTTGGGAACCTTGCATAAACCAGGTGGCATGAAGATTCTCTCTACCATCAATTGCTTCAGATCAAACGGTCAGCTACAAAGCTGTACCTTGAAAATAGATAAAAAAGGCGCATTGAAGGTAACTTCGAAAAAGTTGAAAAAAATTTCGAGGGTGAATCTGCATTTAGATTTCGAACCTGATGCAAACAACTATTTTGTACTGGAACGATTCGAAATGTCTCAAACTTTTAACCTCTGATATAAAAAGTTTTGCCCATAGTCAATTCACTTATTTTTACGCTAGGTTTGAAGTGTAAAAAGTTGGGGGAGTAAATCGTGGCTAAGTCAAACAAAACATCAACCTTGATCTCGGCTTCAGCCCTGGCCTTTGCACTTATTTCGCTTGGCGCTAACTTCTTGCCGGCGTTTTCAAATCAGACCCCTAGCCCTTCGGCTACCTGCATTATTGGAAAAACCGGCGCCACTGGTTCTGCTGGCATTTCTGCTTACCAGGTATGGAAATCACTTGGCAACACTGGAACTGAAACGGACTTCTTGAAATCTCTGGTGGGTGCTGCAGGAGCTACTGGCGCTAAGGGTACCGATGGTGCTTCTGGTTACGATGGCGACTCAGGCGAAGACGCTTTTCAACTTTGGAAAGCTGCCGGTCACACTGGTACCAAGAGTCAGTTCTTAGCTCAAATGGTTGGCACAGCTGGTGTTGCAGGCTTAAGCGCCTATGACCTTTGGCGCCAAACTGGGCACGATGGAACAACAAACGACTTCATTTCGTCATTGACTGGTGAGTCTGGCGAATCTGGCGCTAACGGCCAGAGCGCATATGAACTTTGGATTGCTGCTGGAAACAGCGGAACAACTGAAGAATTTTTAGCCAAACTCAAGGGCGAAACTGGCGCTGCTGGTCAAAATGGACTTGCTGGCGTTGCAGGAATTTCTGCATATGAAGTATGGAAATCGCTTGGAAACGGCGGAACTGAAGCTGAATTTTTAAACTCCTTGACTGGGGCAACCGGTGCAGCCGGAACCAATGGTGCTAACGGTCTCGACGGTATCGATGGTAAGAGTGCTTATGACCTCTGGAAAGATGCCGGCAACGAAGGTTCTGAAGCGCAGTTCCTTGCAGGGCTAGTTGGAACTTCGGGTTCGAACGGCATCGGGGCTTACCAACTTTGGCTAGACCTCGGCAATATCGGCAGCGAGGTCGATTTCTTGTCTTCGCTTACTGGCGCGAAAGGTGACACGGGATCAACTGGTGTTGCAGGTGCTCCCGGTCAAAGCGCATATGAACTCTGGAAAGCTCAAGGCAACGCAGGAACTGAGGAGCAATTCATTGCAGCTTTGAAAGGTGCTACTGGAGCCGCAGGAGTTTGCACTCCTGGAGATACTGGTGCTGCCGGTGCAACTGGCGCGCAAGGGCCTATGGGGCTGACTGGTCCACAGGGGATCCCCGGTGAAATTGGCGCAACTGGCCCACAAGGAATCCAAGGTATTCCGGGTATCCAGGGCATTCAAGGTGTGCCTGGAACTAACGGCACTAACGGTGCGATTCTGCACTACGGTTCATTCTTCGACAACGCGACCCAGGTAAACCCAAGTGCAAATGCGATCAACACAATGCGTTTGAACCAAGCAACGCCTGGAGTAAACGGAGTAATTGCAGATGGGGTTTCAGTAGTTTCGAACTCCCGGATCACTGTTGCTAATGCCGGTGTTTACAACATCGCATTCTCGGGCCAGTTTGAGAAATCAAGCTCGAGCACCGAGTCAGTTGATATTTGGTTGAACCAAAATGGCTTGGCAGTTCCAATGACCGACACCCAGATTATTTTGGGAACTACTCGCGAGTTCGTGGCAGCTTGGAACTTTGTTGTTCCAGCTGATGCAGGGGATTACTTTGAGTTGAAGTGGTCATCGCCTGACACCCGCATTGATTTGCTAGAGATTGCCCCTAGAACTGTTGGTAGCTACACAATTCCGGGTTCACCTTCACTAATCGTGACCGTGACTCAGGTGCAGTGATGAGAAACGCTCTAGTTTCAAGCAACCAGTAGCCCAATTCTGTGGCGTATTGCCATAAGATTTAGTGAAACAGACAAAAAGTCTAAATTTCTTAGGAGAAACATGAAGTCACTTCGTATTGCGACTGCTGTGGCGCTAGCCGCTGCTTCTGTATTTACAGCTTCAGGCGCTTTTGCATCAGCCAAAGTAAAGGTTGACCTTCCAAATGCTGCAGTTGCAGCTAGCCAGAGCGTTACCATTCCAGTTGTTGCATCTGGTATTACCTGGACCCAGGTTGACGTAAACCTAACCTCAGTTGATGGCGACCTAACCGTTGCTGACCCAACTTCACTTCTCACCCTGCAGCCTGGTTACAGCAGCCTTACCGGCACTGACCTTTCGTTCTTCGGAAACACTGCTGATGTAGTTGAAATCTTGAAGGCCGGTCTAACTTGGGTAGCACCTGCAACCCCAGCAACCACCACCTTGAAGTTCAAGCTAGTTCTTAGCGAACACCTAGATGGTCAGGTTGTAAACCCAGGAAACGGTCACACCTACCGCTTTGTGGATAACAGCATCAACTGGCTAAATTCACGCAGTGCTGCTGCAGCTTTGACCTTCCACGGCCACACCGGTTACCTAGCTACTATCACTGACGCAGATGAGAACGACTTCATCGCTAACAAGACCAGCGCTCAAGACGTGTGGATCGGTGGAAGCTCGAACAACGCAGT
>JBDLVP010000008.1:0-4333 GCA_039804705.1 Actinomycetota bacterium | reverse complement strand
CTAGAGCCGCGGCACGTTCGCCTCGACGAATTATGCGGTCGATGACCTCTGCGGAGCGGTCGCGCGCAGTGGGTTCATCCTGATTAAATTCACTCACGTAACTAACACTACTTGCGCGTTGAGTGCTACTTTTGCTCTATGTCTGCGGAGCACTATTTCTCTCAAGACCCAGCAAGCGATTTCAAACCCAAAGAGATTCACGTCACGCTAGACGGCCGAGAACTCACCATTGTGACCTCGGGTGGCATTTTCAGCCCAGACCGTTTAGACGTGGGAACCTCGGTGCTGCTAGAGCACATTGATGAGGCTCCGAAGAGCGGGAACATCTTGGATGTCGGCTGTGGCTGGGGCGCTATTGCTATCTCGCTGGCCCTTCACTCCCCTAAGGCAAAAATCTGGGCTATTGACGTAAACGAACGTTCTTTGCAACTAACCAAGGTAAATGCAGAGCGATTGGGTATTACCAACATTCAGGTTTGCCGCCCAGAAGAGGTTCCTGCCTCGATCGAGTTCCAAGGAATTTGGTCGAACCCGCCGATTCGCGTGGGCAAAGAAGTTCTACACGAGATTTTGCTCACCTGGTTGCCGCGTCTTTCGACCGGTAGTGAGAGCTACTTAGTGGTTCAAAAGAACCTCGGTGCTGATTCGCTGCACCGCTGGCTAGAAACTGAACTACCGAAAGGTTTCTCAACCATTCGCGTTGACACAGCAAAGTCGTTTAGAGTTCTGCGCGTCAAAAACCGCGTTTAGCCTTTAGCTATTTACGGCCAATTCACCATCGCGCAATTGCCACTGACCCTCGTAGCTAAGTTCGGCAGCGCCGCTTAGACCAACGTGCTCGCCATCTTCGGTTGCAAACATGCGGACCCCGAGAGTTCCTCCTGGAACAGTCACCTGCCACTGATTTGGGGCTCCCGCGCCGGCCCAGTAACGAGTTGCAAGAGCTGCCGCTGCAACGCCGGTTCCACAGCTTAGGGTTTCGCCTGAGCCGCGTTCAAAAACACGCATGTCAATTGAGCCCACTCCGTTTTTCACCATCGGGTCGTGAGGCACAACGAATTCAACGTTTGCGCCATTTGCTGGGCTTGGCTCAAGCGTTGGCGTGTGTGAAAGCTCAAGGTCTGCAAGCTCTTGGTTAGATGCCAGCGCAACAACCAAGTGAGGGTTTCCAAGGTTGATGCCCTGGCTTGGTCGGCCAACCTGGTTATGACTAGTTGAGACTAAAACGTCGTCTTCGGCGAGCTTCCAGCGACCAAGATCAACGGCAAAACCTGCAAGGTTTCGCTGAATGTCTTTTACCCCGGCGCGCGTAGCGACCGCCAAGGTTTCTGAGTCATGCAGCTCAACCAAACCTTTTTCGGTTAGGTAGCGAGCAAACACTCGAACGCCATTGCCACACATTTCTGCGGTTGAGCCATCAGCGTTGTAGTAATCCATGAACCATTCCGCTTCAGGTGCGTCTGCTTGAACCTTTTGACCCTCTGGCAGGTACTGACTTTTCATAACGCGAATGACACCGTCGGCACCAATGCCGAAGCGTCGATCGCAAATTCTGGCAATGGCTTGCGGAGTGAGCGAAGTTTCACCGCGCTCGTCAAAATAGAGCACAAAATCATTGCCAGTCCCCTGACCTTTTGTGAACTCTAAAGTTTTTGAAGCGCTCATAGTTCAAGCCTACTCAAGGCTTGTTCGGTGAGGTTTGCATCGCGGTAGTCGAGCCAATTTATGCGCTTGTCACGATTGAACCAAGACATTTGCCGACGTGCGTATTTTTGCGTGAGTCGAACGGTGTCAGCTATGGCCTCAGCATCAGTCATGGCGCCGTCAAGTTGGGCAAGGCCTTGGGCATAACCAATTGCTCGGCTAGCGGTCTTTGCCGCGCGCAACCCGAGTGGAATCAAATTCTCGACTTCAGCTATCAAACCCTGCTGCCACATTTTGTGAACGCGTTGCTCAAGGCGAACAATCAGTTCTTCACGAGGGCCGTTTAGCCCGATCTGAATCGATGGCTGCCACTCAATTGGCACTTCTGGCAACGCGGCCGAAAAAGGCTTGTTGGTTAAACGCACGATCTCGATAGCGCGAACTACTCTTCTTGCGTTGAGCGGGTCAATGCGGCTTGCCGCGATTGGGTCAAGTTCGCCAAGAGCTTTATGCAAAGCAACTGAACCTATTTCTTCAAGCTGGTTCTCAATTTCGGCGCGAAGCGTGGGTTCTGTTCCTGGGAACTCGAATTGGTTGAGCACCGCCGCAACGTAAAGCATGCTGCCGCCGACCATGATTGGGGTGATCCCCCGCCCTTGCAAATCGGTTATTAGTGGGCGGGCTAATACTTGGTAGTCAGCCGCTGTTGACTCATCGGTAATTGCCAGGTGGTCAATTAGGTGGTGTTTGATTCCTCGACGTTCTTCAATCGATAGCTTGGCTGTGCCGATATCCATGCCGCGATAAAACTGCATGCTGTCGCAGTTGATAATTTCTGCAGGTTGACCCTGGGAAATCAAACTTTGGGCAATGTTTAGCGCTAAATCGCTCTTGCCAGTGCCGGTTGGCCCAACCACCGCAATGAGCTTGGTCGCAGACAAAATTAGCCTTTTACGGAAAGCGGGATTGTGGCTTTTTTGATACCCGGAAGTCCAAGACCAACCCCGCCGGCGTTTGTTGCGGCACTAGATGGCACACCGCAGCTTGCGGCTTCGGCGCGATCCCAGGCGTCGCCTGCGATGGTTCGTCGAAGTTCGTACCCGTTTTCTGCTGTGTTATCTGCCAGCAAGAAGTAAGGCTTGGCGTCGGTGATGGTCACGGTGACTAAGTCACCTGGGCGAGGCTTTGCGGCGCCTTCAGGCAGCTCAAAGTGCACCAGGCGGTTATCGCGTGCGCGACCGCTCAAGCGGTGGGTAGCCGCGTCTTTGCGGCCTTCGTCGTTTGCAACCAAAACCTCGGCTTTGGTTCCAACCAGTTTCTGGTTTTCTTTCCATGCAAGGTCGTTGCACAAGGCCAAAAGACGCTCGTAACGCTCCTGAACTACAGCCTTCGGCAGTTGATTCTCATAGGTCGCTGCAGGTGTTCCAGGCCGCGGCGAGTATTGGAATGTGAACGAAGCTGCAAAGCGTGACGCTTCGGCAACGCGCATGGTCTCGAGAAAGTCTTCTTCGGTTTCGCCAGGGAAACCAACAATGATGTCGGTAGTGATTGCAGCGTGCGGAATGCGGTCGCGAACGCGATCGAGAATGCCAAGGTACTTCTCGCTGCGGTAACTGCGACGCATTTCTTTCAAAATGCGGTCAGAGCCAGACTGAAGTGGCATGTGAAGCGAAGGCATTACGTTGTGGGTTTCAGCCATCGCCTCAATCACATCGTCGGTGAAAGCCGCAGGGTGAGGGCTGGTAAAGCGAACTCGCTCGAGGCCCTTGATGTCACCGCAGGCCCGAAGCAGCTTTGCGAACGCACCCTTGTCGCCAAACTCAACGCCATAGGTATTTACGTTTTGCCCCAGAAGTGTTACTTCAATTACTCCATCGGCAACAAGCGCTTCAATCTCAGCCAAAATCTCACCAGGTCGGCGATCTTTCTCTTTACCGCGAAGGCTTGGAACTATGCAGAACGTGCAGGTGTTGTTGCAGCCGACCGAAATTGAAACCATGCCAGCATAGGTAGAATCGCGCTTTGTAGGGAGATCACTTGGGAAAGTCTCGAGTGACTCGAGAATCTCAACCTGAGCCTCTTGATTGTGGCGGGCACGCTCTAGCAGGGTTGGCAACGAGCCAATGTTGTGGGTTCCAAAAACTACGTCAACGTAAGGAGCCTTTTCGACGATAGTTGCTCGATCTTTTTGAGCGAGGCAACCACCCACAGCAATTTGAAAGTCAGGTTCTGATTCTTTACGCGGTTTAAGAATTCCTAGGTTCGCATAAAGACGGTTGTCAGCGTTCTCGCGCACTGCGCAGGTATTAAAAACAATGATGTCTGCTGGGGTGCCTTCGGGTGCGGCAATGTAACCGGCCGACTCGAGCATTCCGGTTAGTCGTTCAGAGTCGTGAACATTCATTTGGCAGCCGAAAGTCTTAACTTCGTAGCTGCGCACTTTAGTAGCAGTCATTTGTTACTAATTTACCTGCTGGCGAGCCTTTCGAATGGCTTCTGAGATAAGCCCTTGGCTGAAACCCCTGCGACCCAAGAACGCGCTGACCCTTCGCTGTTGGGCTTCATAAGGCAGGTTCGAAACACTACGCAAACGTTTTTCGGCTAATTCAATGGCAAGTTCAAGTTCAGACTCGTTAGTTAGCGAATCGAGAGCCTCTGCAAAATCGTTTTCTGAAACACCTGCCGATAG
>JBDLVP010000007.1:0-3159 GCA_039804705.1 Actinomycetota bacterium | reverse complement strand
GTGCAGGCTCAGGCAAGACTCGAGTTCTAACTCACCGCATCGCACATTTTTTGGCCAAGAAAGAACTTTGGCCGAGCCAAATTCTGGCGATCACCTTCACCAATAAAGCCGCCGCCGAAATGCGCGAGCGAATCAAGCACTTGCTTCGCGATGACGCTCAGGGCATGTGGGTCAAGACTTTCCACTCGGCTTGCGTTGCAATTTTGCGCCGCGAGGCAGACCGGCTTGGCCACAACTCGAACTTCACTATTTACGACTCTGGTGACTCTCGAGCGATCTTCAAGCGCCTAATCAAAGAAATTGGCGCCGACATTCACAAGCTCACCCCAGCCGGCGTTGGCGCAGTAATTTCAAATGCTAAGAACGAGCTGATGGATGCCGAAGGCTTCGCCCGACAGGCCGATATGAGCGACCCCGTTCAGCGCATGCTGGTCGAATTATTTGAACGTTACGAGCGCGAACTTCGCCGCAACAACGCTTTCGACTTCGACGACCTGATTAGCGAGACAGTCAACCTGTTCAGAGCTTTTCCCGATGTGGCCGCGCAATACCAACGTAAGTTCCGTCACATTTTGGTTGACGAGTACCAAGACACAAACCACGCTCAATACGCGCTGATTCGCGAGCTAACGCGTGCAGTTGACCCAGCCTATGCAAACGTAGATGCTCGCACTGGCGAGCTTCAGGGCCCTGCATCTCTTACCGTTGTGGGTGACTCTGACCAGTCGATCTATGCTTTCCGCGGCGCTGACATTCGAAACATCACCGAGTTTGAAAAAGACTTCAACGGAGCAAAAACAATTTTGCTCGAGCAGAATTACCGCTCAACTCAAAACATCTTGAGTGCAGCAAACGCAGTTATCTCTAACAACTTTGACCGCCCTGCAAAAAACCTCTGGACCGATTCTGGCTCAGGAGACGAGATTGTTGGTTTTACCGGTTACTCAGCTCACGACGAAGCGCAGTTCGTAGCCGATGAAATTCAGTCGCTTCACCGCGACGGCTTGGCCTACCGAGACATTGCGGTTATTTACCGAACCAACTCACAGACACGTGCCCTCGAAGAAATTTTCATTCGCTCGGCTTTGCCATACCGAGTCATCGGCGGCACCAAGTTCTATGAACGCGCTGAAATCAAAGACGCCATGGCCTACCTGGTTGCAATTGCCAACAACCGCGACGACCTAGCAACCCGCAGAATCTTGAATGTTCCAAAGCGCGGAATCGGCGATGCCACTGAGACTCAGCTAGCTAAATATGCCGAGGTAAATAGCCTTTCGGTTCGATTGGCATTAGGTGATGCCAAGACCTTCGGCTTTGGACCAAAAATAACCAACGCATTGACCGACCTAGGCGCGTTACTCGATGAACTTGAAGGCACCATTGAAACCGCAACAGTCGACGTGCTGCTTCGTGCGGTGCTTGATCGAACCGGTTACCTCGAGTTGCTTCGAAACAGCCGTGACCCACAAGACGAAGCCCGCGCCGAGAACCTCGAGGAACTCGTTTCGGTTGCCCGAGAATTCCAGCGCAACAACCCAGAGGGTCGCCTGCCAGATTTCTTGAACGAAGTTGCTCTGGTTGCAGCAGCCGATGAAATCGACGATGAATCTGGAAATGTCTCGCTAATGACCTTGCACACCGCCAAGGGCTTGGAATACGAAGCCGTTTTTCTAACCGGGCTAGAAGAAGCTTTGCTTCCTCACCGAATGTCATTTATTCAGCCTGGCGGCCTTGCTGAAGAGCGTCGCTTGTTCTATGTGGGCATTACCCGCGCCAAAAAGAAACTTCACCTGAGCCTGGCAATGAGCCGCACTACATTCGGTGAAACCGAGTCAGCAACCCCAAGCCGCTTCTTGAATGAAATTCCGGCCAACCTAATTGCTTGGCGTGAATCTGGTGCTGGCCGCTCGGGTATTCCTCGCAGCTACACCGCATCGATAGCTGATCGTCAAGGTTACTCAGTTTCTAGCGGCGAAGATTTGCCGTCAAAGCCAAAAACTGTTTACCCAGGAGCCATTAGCTCAGTTCGCAACAACGGCGATCTTGAGCTTTCCCCAGGTGACTTTGTTGAGCACGCTGACTTTGGCAAGGGCAAGGTTGTAAACGTGAATGGTAAACCGCCAAAGCAAACCGCAGAGATTCACTTTGGCTCTGCAGGCATGAAGAAGCTTTTGGTTAAGGTTGCCCCAATTACCAAGTTGTAGTGCAAAACAAAAAAGGCATTGCCCCTAGAAACTTTGCAATTTTTCTGGCTCTCTGGGCACAAAACTTGCGCAAAGTACTTATAGGCGGCACAGGCTTTATTCGCTGGCAGCTCAAGTGCATGCTTTGACCCCACTTTTAGCGAGCAACAGCGAGCGAAAAGCAGGTCTAGACTTTTAATTGTTGCCCACTTCAATGTGTTGTTTGGGCAGAACGAAAATCCCATGGAAATGGACTAACAGTGGATTTATTTGAGTACCAAGCCCGCGATCTGTTTGAGGCTTACGAAGTGCCAGTTTTGCAAGGTTTGATTGCAGACACCCCAGAAGAAGCGTTTGCTGCAGCTACCAAAATTGGTGGCGTTGTTGTGGTTAAAGCGCAGGTTCAGGTTGGTGGCCGAGGCAAGGCTGGCGGTGTCAAGGTTGCTAAAACTGCTGAAGAAGCACGCGATCGTGCAACTGACATTCTTGGCCTAGACATTAAGGGTCACGAAGTAAAGCGCGTGATGATTGCCCAAGGTGCAGCCATCGAAAAAGAGTTTTACTTCTCGATTTTGCTAGACCGATCAAACCGCACCTTCTTGGCGCTATGCAGCGTTGAGGGCGGCATGGAGATCGAACAACTTGCAGTTGAGCGCCCAGATGCACTTGCCAAAATTCCTGTGAGTGCAACACAGGGAATTGACCAGGCAAAAGCGCTCGAGATTGCTAAGGCTGGTGGCTTCGACGACGAGCTAGCTGCCAAAGTGGCTCCGGTGTTTGTGAAGCTTTGGAACGTATTCAAGGGTGAAGACGCAACTTTGGTTGAGGTGAACCCATTGGTGCTTGATGCATCGGGCAACATTTTGGCCCTAGACGGCAAGGTCACCTATGACGACAACGCAGAGTTCCGTCACCCAAATCACGTGGCAGTAAACATCGCCAAGATTGACCCGCTTGAGGCTAAGGCTAAAGA
>JBDLVP010000006.1:0-3962 GCA_039804705.1 Actinomycetota bacterium | reverse complement strand
CGTACAGGTAGCCATCAGCGCCAAGTTCTTCAACAACGTCGATTTCAACCGCGATGCCTGCGCCCTTGGTTACTTCAATGTCTTCTGGGCGAACACCAACGGTAATGGTCTTTGCCTTGGTCTTAGCCAAGATTGCCTTGTCGATTGGAATGTTCAATGAACCCCACTTGACGCCGCCATCAACGATTGGAAGCTGAAGCAAGTTCATGGCTGGTGAGCCAATGAAGCCAGCAACAAAAACGTTCTGTGGCTTTTCGTAAAGGTTACGAGGGGTGTCGACCTGCTGAAGCACGCCGTCTTTCAAAACTGCAACGCGGTCACCCATGGTCATAGCTTCAACCTGGTCGTGAGTTACGTAAACAGTGGTTACACCTAAGCGACGCTGAAGAGAAGCAATCTGGGTACGAGTCTGAACACGAAGCTTCGCGTCAAGGTTCGAAAGTGGCTCATCCATGAGGAATACCTGTGGGTTACGAACAATCGCACGACCCATGGCAACACGTTGGCGCTGACCACCTGAAAGAGCCTTTGGCTTGCGGTTTAGGTAAGGTTCAAGGTCAAGAATCTTGGCAGCTTCAAGAACGCGCTCGGCACGCTCTTCTTTGCTAACGCCGGCAATCTTAAGAGCAAACGCCATGTTCTCAGCCACGGTCATGTGTGGGTAAAGAGCGTAGTTCTGGAAAACCATTGCAATATCGCGGTCTTTTGGTGGAACGTCGGTGACGTCACGGTCACCGATCAAGATGCGACCGCTGTTGACCTCTTCAAGGCCGGCAAGCATGCGTAGGGTGGTTGACTTACCGCAGCCCGATGGGCCAACGAGCACTAGAAACTCGCCGTCTTTGATTTGTAGGTCGATTGCGTCAACTGCTGGGCGAGTACTACCTGGGTACAGGCGAGTCGCCTTGTCGAATGTTACTGATGCCATTTTTTCTTCTCTTTCATCGGCAGGTACGTGCCGAACGATCCGTAGTGAAATGAGCCTGCAAACAATTGCTCACAGGTAACTTTCATTATGCCAGCGGGCCAAGTGGTTTATCATTGCCTTTTGGTAACTAATTGGTTACGGCAACAAGATCTAGGGATTTCTAATGACTCCAGAACCACGCATGACCCGTTCAGAGCAGCGCGATGCAGCGCGAGCTAAGGCGCAGCAACTTCGCGAGCAGAACAAGCGCAAAGAAACCACCAAGCGCGTAGCACTTCGCGTTTCACTTGTGGTTGGCGTTGCCGCGGTCATCACCGCAGTGGTAGCCGTAATCATCACCGGCGCCAACACCCAGGCTCCTAACGGCGGCGTACCAGCAAACCTAACTTTCAATAGCGGCATCAAGATCGGAACCGGTCTTCAGGCTTACACCGACAAGGTGACCCCAACTCCAGTTCCAAACCCAACCGCAACTGCAGCCGCTGTTCCTAACATCGTTATGTACATCGACTACCAGTGCCCAGTTTGTGAAGCTTTTGAAACCGCTAACCAGGCCCAGGTTCGCAGCTGGGTTGAATCAGGTGCTGCCACCGTCGAGATTCACCCAATTTCATTCTTGGATGGCTCATCGGCGAACAACTATTCAAGCCGCGCAGCTAACGCAGCGCTTTGTGTAGCTAACTACGCACCAAACAGCTTCTTTGACTACAACGCCTACCTGTTTGCTCACCAGCCAGCAGAGCAAACTGCCGGACCAGAAAACAAGGCACTGGTTGCTGGCACCAAGCTAGTTAGCGTTACCAACGCAACCAAGATCGAAAACTGCATCAACAACAAAATGTTTGCAGGCTGGCTAAAGACCAGCACCTCAGATTCAATGACCAATAACGTTGAGGGAACCTCAGCACCAGTAAAGGGAACCCCAACTGTTGTTGTAAACGGAAACCTCTACGGCTGGTCAACCGGTGAAGAACTCACCAGTGCAGCTCGCTTCGCACAGTTCGTGCAGCAAGCAGTGGGCAACTAACTCAAGCTAAAAACAAAACCCCCGCCAAGTGCGGGGGTTTCGTTTAACGACCAATCACATTGACCATGAAGTGCCAGCCAAACCACCACCACGAAAAGAAGATTGCCAACCGGGTCACTCGGTAACGAATAATTCGCGACAACAATTCATGAAGCGATGCAACCTTGCGGCTTCGATCTTTGCGAGTGAAGAACCACAACCCAAAACCTAGAACTAAGAAGCTCAGGTAGCCAATAACCGTAATCCAGTAGGTGCTCATCGTTGACGCACCAATCGCAGCAGACCAAGCCCCATGGCCATCCACATGCACACAAAAATAGCCTTGCCGCCCTGAGAATCAAGCATTGGGTCGACCAGCACTGAAATCGTCGGGAACACATAAAGGCTCTTGAATTGAATGCCAAGAATGTTTGCACCAAATTCCCAAAGTGCCAAAGCCGCGGCCAAAATCACCCACAGAAGTTCAGAGCGCCTAATTCGCTTGTCACGCACAATGCGCTCGGAATGCTCGCGACTCCAAATTAAACTGATCACCAAAATCAAAATGGCTGCCACAAGAATTCCAAAGTTCAGATTGTGCCAGGGCAAAACAATCAGCAACAAACTAATCACTAATGCAGCCTCAACTACATATTTGAATTTCAAATTCTGCAAAATAGCCGCATTGCTCTTAGTTCTTGAAGCAAAAATCAAAACCAAAGTGAACATCGAAAAAATTGCGGTGTCGTTCCAAGAAGACCTAAACACCTGAAGGCCCAGGTTGATGCAAAAAGCCACAATCCAAAGACTCACATGGCGCAAGCGCGGTTCACGGTTCGACTTCAAACCCGCCATCATCACCCCTAAGTCTCGGCTGTTTCTATGGTTCATCCTATGGCGGGTAAACTATTCTCTGGTCGCAAGACCTAGCCGACTTGGCGCAATTGGTAGCGCACCGCTCTTGTAAAGCGGGGGTTGTGGGTTCGAGTCCCATAGTCGGCTCTGTTCGGTGTATAGCTGGTTCTTTAGTGGCAAGATGAAGCCATGGATCTAGACCGCAGAGATTTCGTGAAGCTGAGCAGTGGCTTGTTGGTGTCGGCTGCGGTTGCTGAGAGCTTGCTCGCAGAAGCATCGCCTGCTGAGGCATCGGTGAAGCACCGAAGAATCTTCGAGTTGCCGCATAGTAAAACGAAGAGAATCGCCTGGACTGTCGATGATGGTTTCAGTAACGATGCGATTTCACGTTATTTAGAGTTTTCACACCAGCATCAGATCAAGTTCACTCACTTCGTTTTGTCTTCGGTTGGCAACTGGAAGAAACACCGCACTGACATTCGATACATGATCAAGCATGATTTGTTGCAAATTGGAAATCACACTCGCGGTCATTTAGATTTGCGCACTTTGTCATCGAAGAAAATTCACAGCCAGCTGATGGATTGCCACCACTTTATTGAAGATAACTTCGGGGTCGATGCTCGGCCGTTCTATCGCCCGCCATATGGCTATTACAACAGTTACGTTGAGCAAGCTGCCGCTGATGTTGGTTACACAACAAACACCATGTGGTACGGAACGTTGGGTGATGGCGGCAAGGTTGGCAAGACTGGCGCCCGCCGTGCTGCTAAGAAGTGGTTGACCAACGGGCGCATTGTGATTGGGCACACGAATCAAATGGTGGTTCCGAAGTTATTGCCTGAGTTTTACAAAATTATTCAGTCGCGAGGGCTGAACATGGTTTTGCTAAACGAGGTTTTTCACTAAGACTTTTGCCTATGACTTCGGTTCGAAGGTGATGCTCACCGAGTTGATGCAGTAGCGATCGCCGGTTGGAGTTTGAGGGGCATCTTCGAAAACGTGGCCTAGGTGGCTGCCGCAGTTTTTGCAGCGCACTTCTACTCTGACCATTCCGTGGCTTCGGTCTTCAATTAGTTCGACGGCGTCTTCTTCTTTTGGTTCATAGAAACTCGGCCATCCACAGTGAGAATCGAATTTGGTTTCGCTCTTGAATAGTTCGGCACCGCAGCC
>JBDLVP010000005.1:0-3226 GCA_039804705.1 Actinomycetota bacterium | reverse complement strand
AAATCGGCGCGTTAGCTGCCGGCGCTGGTCTAATTGGTGCCGGTCTTGGTTTTGGTGCTCAAGCATTGATTCGCGACTTAATCTCAGGCCTTTTCATTGTGTTTGAAGACCAATACGGCGTTGGCGACAACGTGAACCTCGGTGAGGTTTCAGGTCTGGTTGAAGCAGTCGGTCTGCGTGCAACCCAACTTCGCGACGACAACGGCGTGCTCTGGTATGTGCGCAACGGTGAAATCGTGAAGGTCGGTAACCAATCACAAGGATGGTCGCGCGCAATCGTCGACATCGCCTTGCTACCAGACGCAGACTGGCTAAAAGCTAAGAGCGTTCTTGAGTCGGCAGTAGCGGAATTCAGCAAGAATAAAGCTGTTGAGGCTAATTTGATAGGTCAGGCAAGCGTGTGGGGCATCCATGCACTAAATGGCGATCAGACCGTACTTCGCGTGGTTCAGCAGACCAAGGCAAACACCTCTGACGAAGTATCTCGCGAACTTCGCGCGCTGGTTAAGCAGACTCTCGACAATGCCAAAATCGCGCTTGCACCTGAACGCGCCAGCGTTTTGATCAACAAGAAGTAGCATGAGCGAAAACCACGAACCACAAAGCGAACGCGACCCTCAACGAACTGAGCCGATTCGCTTGCGCCAACAAGCCGGCGGCGAAACGGTTGGCGGTAACTTTTATGAAGCAGTCGGTGGCAAAGGTACTTTCAAGAAACTTGCCGACAAATTCTATGAGGGTGTGGCAACCGACGAAATTTTGAAGCCAATGTACCCAGAAGAAGATTTAGGCCCTGCTGCTGAACGCTTGCAGCTGTTTTTAGAGCAGTACTGGGGCGGGCCAAGTACCTACCAAGAACTTCGAGGTCATCCTCGCCTGCGCATGCGCCACAACCCATTTGCCATTGACAGCAAAGCCCGCGAACGCTGGTTGTTTCATATGCGCGCTGCGGTTGATTCACTCGCGCTGCCGCCACTGTTAGAAGCTGAACTTTGGGGTTACCTAGATCGAGCAGCTACAGCAATGCTCAATACGCCTGACTAATTTCCAACAGGTGAGCCAAAAAGCTCATTATCGGTGTGTAGCCACCTTTGCTAAAACATGACCATGGTGTGAACTCAATCGAACCCAACCATCGGCTTTATAAAGCTCTACTTCTTCGTTTTCAGTGAGAAAACCGAGACCTGCAGCAACGAATGCAGCCCCGGTTGGAACCTGCGAATTCAAATCGATTGCTCTACCCCAGATTTCCCCACGAATACGGGCGGCAATTGGCCCGCCAACTGCTTCTGGAATGGTCTGAGCGACTTCAGCAATGCCATCTTTGGCGATTTGAGTGAGCAACGACTCGTTGATTGTGTCGCCGGCTACCCAACCCGAGCGAGGCGGTGAAATACCAGCCCAAGGGGTTCTGATTGAATCTGGCAAAACAATCTTTAGTTCATCGTGAGCAAGCCGATCAAGCACTGCTGCGATTGGAACCACCGAGTCGATTTCCGCGTCTTGGTTGAGTTCTAAGGTTCGAAGGCCCAATACTGTTGGGCCGCCATCCATGAGTGAACCTGCATAAATTGGAGCAACATAAGCGGTGAGCACGCGACCAAATGCGCGAAGCCGAACCATGCCTTCAGGGTCTAGTCTTTTAGCCCTCTGAAGGTAGGCGGTTAGGTCTTGAGCACTCTCGCGGTCAGGCAAAACAAAAACGTTATTCATACTCTGTCTAAACTAGCCTGAGGTGGGCAGTTTTGCTCACAACAAAGAGTTTGCGAGGCAAAAATGCAGGTTCCAATTGGGCAAAATCCTCTTGAAGAAATGATTGCCACCCTCGATTTGAAAGATGCTGGTGGCGCTCGCACGACCGAAGACATTTTCATCGGGCCAAGCCAATACATGCCTCACGGTCGTGTTTTCGGTGGTCAGGTTTTGGCGCAAAGTTTGGTGGCAGCAGAACGCACTGTCGAAGACACCAGACTCCCGCATTCGCTTCACGGCTATTTCTTGCGACCAGGCGACATTCGTGAACCAATTACTTTCTCGGTTGATCGACTTCGCGATGGCCGCTCTTTTAGTACCAGACGCGTTCAAGCTTTTCAAAAGGGCGAGCCAATCTTTTCGATGATTGCATCGTTCCAAGATTTTGATCCGGGTCTTTCCCACCAAGATGCTTTTCCGGTGGGAATTCCAGACCCTGAAACCTTGCCTTCAGCTGCCGAACTCATTGGCGATAACCCTCACCCAGTGGCGCAGTACTGGGCCAAAGCTCGCCCTTTTGATATGCGTCATGTGGGCAGCCCAATCTATTTCAACGTTGACCCAGATCAGCAGGTTCCGCATCAAGCCGTGTGGATCAAAGCCTTGGGTGAATTGCCAGCAAACGATGCTCTGCACCGTGCCGCACTCGCCTATGCAAGTGACTACAGCATCCTGGAATCGATTTATCGTGCGCACGGAATCGCATGGTCGCACGAGGGTTTGAAATCAGCCAGCCTCGATCACGCCATGTGGTTTCACCGCACGCCAAAAGTCGACGAATGGATGCTCTACGTTCAGGAATCGCCTAGTGCGCAAGGTGGTCGCGGGCTAGCTTTAGGCCGTATTTTCACTCGCAACGGTGAGCTTCTGGCCACGGTAGCCCAAGAGGGCATGGTGCGCGTTCCCGAACTGAAGTAGTTGCTAGATTCATAACATGATTGATAGAGCCAGACTTCAGCGCCTCTATGAGCGCGAGCAAGCAACCTTCGCCAGCCGAAACCCTAAATCAAAGGCAGCATTCGAAAAAGCCGATCATCTTTTCGGCAAAGTTCCAATGACTTGGATGAACAAAAAGGCCGGCGGCTTCCCTATTTATTTCGACAAGGCTGTCGGAAACACAATTTGGGACATCGACGGAAACCAATACATTGATTTCGCCCTTGGCGACACAGCCGCAATGGCTGGTCACTCTGCCCCTGAGGTAGTTGAAGCCATTGTCAACCGGGTTCAAACCCTTGGTGGTCTCACAACCATGCTTCCGACCGAAGACGCCGAGTGGGTCGGTAAGAACCTTACCGAGCGCTTTGGCATGGCCAAGTGGTCGTTCTCGCTCACTGCAACTGACGCTAACCGCTGGGCAATTAGATTGGTTCGCGCAATCACCGGCAAGCCAAAGATTCTCTTCAACGCATATTGCTACCACGGCTCTGTTGATGAAGCGCTGATCGTGGTTGGTCCTGATGGCGAAGGCATG
>JBDLVP010000004.1:0-5396 GCA_039804705.1 Actinomycetota bacterium | reverse complement strand
GCTTAGACCGGTGTTTGCAAGAAGCTTTGAAACATCGATTGCCGATGGACCGTCAACGCTCGGTAACACGTCGAACTCGGCGGTTTTATCGCCGTATGTGATCGAAACTTTTTCGCTAGTCAACCGTGACTCCTACTTGCATTGCGGACTACTTAAGATTACTCGCTGCGTGCAGCCGTTTTGCCGCCTCGGCAATTTTGTTGTCGGTTGCGGTAATCGAAAATCTTACGTATTTGCTGGCGCTGTCGCCATAGAACGAACCGGGAACCACAACAATTCCGAGCTCTGCCATTTCAGCGACAGTTTCGAAGCAAGGTTTACCAAGGGTTGCCCAAAGGTAAAGACCAGCTTCTGAATGTTCAACCTCAAAACCATAGGCTCGAACCGCTTCAAGTAAAACGTTACGGCGAGCGCGGTAAAGTTCTTTTTCGTGCTGAACGTGGGTGTTATCGCCGAGGGCTGCAATCATGGCTTTCTGCACTGGAAATGGAGTGATCATGCCCGAGTGCATTCTCAAATTCACAAGTGATTTGATTAGCTCCGGTTCACCCACCGCAAAAGCTGCGCGGTAACCAGCTAAGTTCGATTGCTTGCTAAGCGAGTAAACGCAAAGCACGCCCCTTAGGTCATTGCCAATCACGCGAGGGTCAAGAATGCTTGGAATAACTTCGGTTTCCCACCGGCCACTCCAGCCAAGTTCGGCATAGCATTCGTCGCTGGCAAGCAACGCCCCTAGTTCACGAGCACGTTTAACTGCCTTCGCCATGAATTCGGCATCAAGCACTCGCCCATCTGGGTTACCTGGCGAATTCAACCAAATCAACTTGGCGTTTGCTGGCCATTTTTCAGGGTCATCTTCGCTAATGCACTCAGCGCCAGCGAGCGCTGCACCAACTGCATAAGCCGTGTAAGCGGCTTCGGGTTGAACTACTAAGTCGCCTGCGCCAAGACCAAGCATTAGAGGCAACCAAGAAATTAGCTCTTTTGAACCGATGGTTGGCATTACTGACTCTGGGCTTAGACCAGAAACGTTTCTTCTGCGGGCAAACCAGTCAACTACTGCTTCGCGGAACTCGAGCGAACCTGCAGTGCTTGGGTAACCAGGAGCATTCGAAGAATTCACCAGTGCATCTTGAATTACCTGCGGAGTCGGGTCTACTGGAGAACCAACCGAAAGATCAATCGCCCCCTGCGCATGCTCGGCTGCTTTTGCCAAATAGGGCTTTAGCTGTAGCCAAGGGTACTCAGGGAGACGGTCGAACAATTACTCGCCTTGCGGTGGAAGTGCGGTAATTACCGAGTGGTCAAGGTCTAGCTTGCCAACTTTGGCAGCGCCACCAGGTGAACCAATAGTTTCAAAGAACTCAACGTTTGCCTTGTAGTAGTCAGCCCACTGCGAAGGAAGATCATCTTCGTAGTAAATAGCCTCAACTGGGCACACTGGCTCACAAGCGCCGCAGTCCACGCATTCATCTGGATGAATGTAAAGCATGCGATCGCCTTCATAGATGCAATCAACCGGGCACTCTTCGATACATGCCTTGTCTTTGACATCAACACAAGGAAGAGCGATTACGTAAGTCATTAAATTCCCTCCAGAACTGCTTCTATTATTTCACCGATAGCTCGCCAAGTTCGCAGGCTTAGCGGTGTCCCGAGGCGTTCTTTGACCAGGATGCCGGCTGAATATTTGGGAACACAATAATTAGGGCCAAAACAATCGATGAACCCCAAATCCAGTAGGTGCTCATGTCACCACTGAATGGCTGTTCCCCGCCAGAGGTTTGCAGCTGAATTAGGTACCACAAGGTGGTAAAAAAGCTAGCGGCAAACAAATAGAGGGCACCGCGGCTGCGACGAAGAACTCTCAGGGCAAGTGCCACAACACCAACCAGCAAAAGGCCAACAATCAAACCAATCGGTGCCTTAGAGCCAATCGCACGGGTTAGGTGCAACATGGTTCCGGCAAGGCTAATCAACACTCCAACTGGAACAGCCCAGGTGGAAAGAAGAATTGGCTTGAGCACGTTCCAGTAAGAAGACGATGCTCGACGCAAACGCTCTGGTGCGTCATAGCGAATTTCTTTACCTTCAACAATCCAATAGGTCTCTACGCCAATTCCAACTTGGCTGGCGTGGGCCTCAAGCGCGCGCTTCTTTACCTTCGCGGTCTGGGCTGAGCCAACTAATACTTCGGCTCTTTCGCCTGGCTCGGCTATGACCCAAAACTTCGGAGCGCGAGAGGCTCTCCCCTTTGAATACATGCGAAGCGCCATTGACGTTGCTTCAAATGCCTTTTTGTGATCTGGGTGACCGTAACCGCCGTTGCGGTTATAGGTAATGACAGCATCAGGTCTAAACGAATTCATCAGCTGCAAAATATCATCGGCAATCACTGCGGTTGAAACAGCCATCAGGCTCATTTCATCGAGTACGCGCTTGCGGGTTGGCTTGCCAAATGCTCCCAGGCGAACACCAGAGTCTAGGTAAGCGCGGGTTCCGGCAAATGCATGCTGAACATTGCCGCTAGGCGATTCAAATTCTTTAAGCGCATTGTGCAGCTCGTTGGTGCGAAAGGCCCCCATGGCCGCGTACTTCCCCTCAAGGGCCTTGAGATCGGCAAGTTTCATCTTGCCGCGCTCGCCGCGAGTGAGTGTCAGAACGAATACCTCAGCCCCACGTGCAATGGCATCAGCGATTACGTGACCGGTAAACAGGCTTTCGTCGTCAGGGTGCGCGTGCACTAGCAAGATGCGTTTTGGTGTAAAACTCGGTTTCGCCATGGTTCAACTTTACCCAAGGTGTTCAAAGAATTTAAGATTGGGGGTTGTTAGGTTAGGCTACCCTAACTAAACTAGAAGGTGAACTTAGAAAGAGAGCCCAGAATAATGCTTGCAAACTTCTTCATCGGAATCCGTGAAGGCCTTGAAGCAGCTCTAATTGTGAGCATTTTGGTCGCTTACCTAGTCAAACTCGACCGTAAAAAAGACGTAACTAAAATCTTCATCGGTCTAGCCGCAGCAATTGGTGCTGCCGTGCTGGTAGGGCTCATCCTTAGTTTTATTGACTCAGAAGTTTCTGACCGCACCGAGGTAATTCTTTCGGGAACCTTCTCGCTAATTGCTGTTGGTTTTATTACTTGGATGATCTTCTGGATGTCTGCCCAAAGCCGAAACATGGGCTCGAGCCTTCGCGGCAAAATCGACACAGCACTCGATGCCAAACCATGGAGCCTTGCTGCAGTGGCCTTTTTTGCTGTGATGCGTGAAGGTGTTGAAACCGCGCTATTTCTGTGGACTGCATCACGATCAACCGGAAGCGACACCAACCCAGCTCTTGGCGCTGGGCTTGGCTTGATAGCCGCTGCGGCACTTGGTGTTCTGATTTACCGTGGTGCACTAAAACTAAACCTCAGTGTGTTCTTCAAATGGACCGGCGCTTTTTTGATTTTGGTTACCGCCGGCATTACCGCTTATGGCATTGGCGAGTTGCAAGAAATTAACCTGCTGCCGTTTTTGACTGATCGCTCATATGACCTAACCGGTTTGATTCCAGATGGTTCGCTGCTCGACACTGCTCTTCGCGGAACCATCGCATTCAACTCGAACCCAACCTGGCTGCAGAGCATTACCTGGGTTGCCTATTTCTTAGTGGTGGGTGGTTTGTTTGCAAACCAGTACCGCACCAAGAAAACCAAGTAGTCTCCGACCCCCTGCACTTTTAGCTGCATTTTTGGCAGCAAAAAATAACCGGCACCTCGCAATGAGATGCCGGTTATTTATATAAATTCTTAGCTCTGGTTTGCCTTCTTGCGAGACGAAGTCTGGCGAGCACGAATGTTCGGGTCAAGTTCAACCTTGCGAATACGAACTGCTTCAGGGGTAACCTCAACGCACTCGTCTTCACGAGCAAACTCGAGGCACTCTTCTAGCGAAAGCTTGCGAGGTGGGGTTAGAGCCTGGAATTCATCGCTCGAAGAAGCACGCATGTTGGTGAGCTTCTTCTCTTTCGTAATGTTGACATCCATGTCGTCGGCGCGTGAGTTCTCGCCAACAACCATTCCGGCGTAAACCTCTTGGGTTGGGTCGACAAAGAACGAACCGCGCTCTTGAAGAGCGATCATTGCAAATGGTGTAGCCACACCTGCGCGGTCAGCAACCATTGAACCGTTGTTTCGGGTAATGATTTCGCCAGCCCATGGCTCGGTGCCAGCTGAGATTGCGTTAGCAATACCAGTGCCCTTAGTGGTGGTCAAGAATTCGGTACGGAAACCAATCAAACCGCGTGAAGGAACCATGAACTCCATGCGAACCCAGCCGGTGCCGTGGTTTGACATGTTCTTCATGCGTCCCTTACGTGCAGCTAGAAGCTGAGTGATTGGGCCAAGGAACTCTTCTGGTACGTCAATGGTTAGATCTTCTACTGGCTCGTGTAGCTTGCCGTCGATGCGCTTGGTAACCACCTGAGGCTTACCAACGGTTAGTTCGTAGCCTTCACGACGCATCTGCTCAACCAAAATGGCCAATGCAAGCTCGCCACGACCCTGAACTTCCCAGGCGTCTGGGCGTTCGGTAGGCAAAACCTTGATTGACACGTTACCGATAAGTTCTCGGTCTAGGCGATCTTTCACCAAACGTGCAGTTACTTTGGCGCCCTTTACTCGACCAGCCATTGGTGAGGTGTTAATACCAATGGTCATCGAGATTGCAGGGTCGTCAACGGTAATCATTGGCAACGGACGAACGTCATCTGGGTCGGCAAGAGTTTCACCAATGGTGATGTCTTCGATACCGGCAACAGCCACAATGTCACCAGGCAAAGCTTGCTCGGTTGGGTAGCGATCTAGGGCTTTGGTAGCAAGCAACTCGGTGATCTTTACGTTGCGGGTGGTGCCATCTTGGCGAACCCAAGCAACGGTCTGACCCTTCTTTAGAGTGCCGTTGAAAATACGCAAAAGCGCAAGACGACCCAAGAAAGGTGAAGAGTCAAGGTTGGTTACGTGAGCCTGAAGTGGGTGCTCATCGTCGTAGGTTGGAGCTGGAACGTGCTTCAAAATGGCCTGGAACAAAGGCTCTAGGTCTTCAGCGTCAGGCAAGGTGCCGTCGGCTGGCTTATTTAAGCTTGCGCGACCAGCACGGCCCGAAGCATAAATAACCGGAAGCTCAAGAATTGAGTCAATGTCAAGATCTGGCACGTCGTCGGCCAAGTCGCTGGCAAGGCCCAAAAGCAAGTCGTGGGTTTCTTCAACGACCTCGTCGATACGAGCATCTGGGCGGTCAGTTTTGTTTACCAACAAAATAACCGGAAGCTTGGCCTCAAGTGCCTTACGCAAAACGAAGCGGGTCTGAGGCAATGGGCCTTCAGAAGCGTCAACAAGCAATACAACGCCGTCAACC
>JBDLVP010000003.1:0-7129 GCA_039804705.1 Actinomycetota bacterium | reverse complement strand
CATCACAGTCGACTGGGCAGTTTCGGTTCTGCTGGCATTCGCATTTTTCAAACACGAGGCAAGTGGCTATTACGACAATAATGTCGCGCTCTCAGTCTTCGCATTAGAGCAGATTCTCTTGATTGCTACAGCCCAGGCGAGCATCGGGCACCGCATTTTAGGACTGAAATTGGTTCGCCTTGATGGCCAGCCAGTCGGTATTTTGCCAGCAGTAATCCGAACCGCACTTTTGCTATTGGTTATTCCTGCCGCAATCTGGGATGCCGATAACCGTGGCTTGCACGACAAAGCGGCAAAAACTGCGTTGGTGCTGCGCTAAAAGTATTTAGCAGCTGCTTAGCCTGGTTTCAGCTAATTATCGAGGTCGCTTTGAGCTGCGAAGTTTGTTCGGGTCGATGCCCTTAGGAATCGGCATCGACATGCCCATAGACATTAGGCGCTGATCAACAACTCGAATTTCGCGACGATTAAGTTCTCGCTTCAGTTTCAAAATGTGAGTGCGCAACTTTGACAGTGGAACTGAATTTCCTTCACGCCCTACGGTCACGATTGTGGTCGGAACACCATTAGCAATTTTCGAAATCTTGCGGCGCTCGTCATTCAACAGGGTTTGTAGCGAGCTGCGGTTACCCTCGCCAATCAAAATGATTCCAGCAGGCCCAATGACGCGGTAAACCAAATCTTTGGTGCGAGGGTTAACGGCTACCGGTTGGCTAGGGGTAATCCATCCGCCACGGAAACCGTTTTCAAGAACTGCACCAACGGCGCCAGCTTTTCCTTCGATTTGGTTGAAGGCTACAACTTCGGCACGACGTGAAAGCAAAATTAGACCAACCAGGAATCCGATAGCCAAGCCAAGAACGCCGTAGATAAACAAGCCGGCTGGGTTGCCAGCTGAAGTTAAAGCTCCAACCAAGAAACCAAGTCCCGAGATAATCACAAAAGCGCCAACACCAATAACAATGGCGATTGGGTCTTCTTTCGCGGTTACTTTGTAGAGCGCAAGAAGCTGCTTGATGCGCCCAGGTTCTTTAGGAGTCTTATCTTTAACGTCTTTAGCCATGTGAAATAGCCTACTTTAGACAGCTTGACTAAAGCCGTCTTTTGCAGCTGATTCGGCTAGATGTTGCAGATGAACCGGCACTTCTCGACCTTTTTTCATCATGGATGAAGCCCAAAGTCGACCCGCGCGATAAGAGCTGCGCACTAGTGGCCCACTTAGAACTCCCAAGAAACCAATTTCTTCAGCTGCAACTTTCAAATCAACAAACTCATCTGGTTTCACCCAACGTGAAATTGGGTGGTGCCTTGGAGTTGGTCTTAGGTATTGGGTGATGGTCAAAATGTCGGTTCCTGCTGAATGCAGGTCAGTCATTGCTTCGAGAATTTCTTGAATTGTCTCGCCCATGCCCAAAATTAGGTTTGACTTGGTGACTAGTCCTGCGTCGCGGGCCTGAGTTATGACATCAAGCGAACGTTCGTACCTAAACGCTGGTCGAATCTCTTTGAAAATTCTCGGAACGGTTTCAAGGTTGTGTGCGAATACTTCAGGGTTGGCATCAAACACCTGTTGAAGCAGTTCTGGTTTTCCACTGAAATCTGGAACTAAAATCTCAACGCCCGTGCCTAAAGACTGCTGATGAATTTGACGAATGGTTTCGGCATAAAGCCAAGCACCTTCATCTTCAAGGTCGTCTCTAGCAACTCCGGTCACAGTTGCATAGCGAAGTTGCATTTTTGCCACTGATTCCCCGACTCGTCGAGGTTCATCACGATCGAATGCAGCAGGTTTTCCAGTGTCAATCTGGCAAAAGTCACAGCGTCTGGTGCATTGAGAACCGCCGATAAGGAATGTCGCCTCGCGGTCTTCCCAGCACTCAAAAATGTTTGGGCAGCCGGCTTCTTGACAAACAGTATGCAGATTTTCACCTTTCACCAAAGTTTGCAGCGCCTGATATTCAGGGCCCATTTTGGCAACGGTCTTAATCCATTCCGGTTTCTTTTCAATCGGAACCGCCGAATTTCGAGCTTCAATTCTCAGGAGCTTTTTTTGGACTGGCTGGTCGGTCATAGAACTACCTTTTCGATTGCATGTAAATGTTCTTGAACTTTTTCGGCTGCCATTTCTGGGGTGATTTCTTTACCCAACAGTGCGCTGAGCGTGCTCGTGCCGGCGTCGGCAATTCCGCAAGCGATGATGTTTTCGTAAGGAACCAGCGAGTTATTGCAGTTCAATGCGAATCCGTGCATTGTGGTGTGTTCTGCAACGCGAATTCCAATGGCGGCAACTTTGAGGTGTGACCCGTCAGCCTGTGGCGCCCAAACGCCGCTTCTACCTTCAACCCGCTCGGTCTTCAGTCCAAAATCTGCAATCGTGTCAATAAGTACCTGCTCGAGCCAACGCACGTACCCGACCACATCGATCGGAATTGGCAGCTTCATGATTGGGTATCCGACCAACTGACCTGGGCCGTGCCAGGTAATTTTGCCGCCGCGGTTTGTCTCGATAACGGGGGTGCCATCGTGGGGAAGTTCTTCTGCTTCGGTTCGTTTGCCAGCGGTGTAAACCGGTTCGTGCTCGAGCAAGATAACGGTGTCTTGGCGCATCCCGGAGGCTACCTCACCGTGAATTTCTTGTTGTAGCTCGAGTGCGCTTTGGTAAGAGACATAATTTGGCTCTAAACCGGCGATAAGAAACTCAGGCATGATGCTCAATTCTAACTTTGCATTTTCTACTAGTTATCAACAAGCGTTGGCTGGAATCCAGTCCGCCTTGTTCTGACAGTCAAAATTGGATAATGCCCACCTACAACTTGGTTGAAGCCAGAAGATTCGCAAACTTCCACTTAGATCAGGGGCGCATCGCCCAAATCAACCAAGTTTCTGAGCATAAGTTCGAAGTGCAACTGGTCGAAACTGATGCAATTTATGAATTCGACGAACCGAAACCCAGGCGCGAACGCTTTGTATTCAATCAAGGATGGCTGACTAAAACGCCAGAATCAGCTTCGACAGCTAGAGGTCGACTCACAAACCAGTTGCAGGAATCCAAAATTCGTTGGATTGCCTTGATTCTCTGCCTGAGCGCGTTTGTAGCCATGCTTATGCTCTTGATTCAGCCAAACCAAGGTATTCAAGGGGGCCACTCTGCTAGTTCCGAACCAACCATCCAGGCACAATCTGAAGTTTGCAAACAGCCAAGTGAACTCAGTCAAACTGAAGTTGCAACGCTTATAGCTACCGGCGAATTAAACGTTCGTTCGGCAAATTTTCACCAGCTTGAGAAGCTCGAACTTGGGGGAGTCGAGCAATTGAAACTGAATTTCACTTGCAAAGACGAAACCATTTATGGGTCGCTTGCCCTGATAAAAAGAAGCAACACTTGGCAAATAGAAAAGTGGGTTCCGCTCAATTGAGCGAAACCCACTTTTTTTTAGGTTTTATTTATAGACCCAAGTTGCCATCGAAGGCTGCTGCTTCGAGACGTGCCTTGATATCTACCAAGAAACGGCTGGCATCTGCGCCATCGACCAAACGGTGGTCATATGAAAGCGCAAGGTAAACCATGCTTCGAATCGCAATTGCTTCGTTGCCGTCTGCATCGGTTACAACTGCTGGGCGTTTAGCCACAACACCGGTACCCAAAATTGCAACCTGAGGCAAGAACACCACTGGGGTGTCGAACAATGCACCGCGTGATCCGGTGTTGGTCAGGGTGAAGGTTCCGCCGCCAAGTTCATCTGGGGTCAGTTTGTTGTTGCGGGTGCGGTCAGCTTTGTCAGCAATCTGCAGAGCGATCTCTGAAAGGTTCAGAGTTGATGCATCGCGAATAACTGGGGTTAGCAATCCACGCTCAGTGTCAACTGCAAATGAAATGTTCTCGGTTGGGTGGTAAACAATGTTTTCACCCTCAATTGATGCGTTTAGCTTTGGGTGAGCCTTTAGAGCCTCAGCAGCAGCCAAGGTAAAGAAAGGCATGAAGTTCAACTTGATGCCATTCTTAGCAACGAAAGCGGGTTGAACCTTCTGGCGCAGCTGTGCAACACGGGTTACATCAACCTCTACAACAGTTGTTAGCTGAGCGGTTGAAACCATTGAGGCAACTGCGCGCTCTGCAAGAACCTTGCGAAGGCGAGACATTGGCTCTGTAGTTCCGCGAAGTGGGCTGGCAACAACTGGTGCAGCAACTGCGGCAGAGTTGGTGCTTGCGCTTGCCCCGCCAACGGCTGCAAGAACGTCATCTTTGCGAATTCGGCCACCAACACCGGTACCAGCAACATGGGTCAAGTCAACGCCAGATTCAGAAGCAAGTTTGCGAACTAGCGGAGTGACATAACCCGCGTCTGAAGTTCCAGCGCTCTGGGTTACAACTGGAGCAGCGGCTACTGGAGCAACTGGTGCAACTGCAGGAGCTGCCACTGGTGGAACGTAAGCAGGTGCGGCAGGTGCAACATAAGCAGGCGCAGCAGGTGCGGCAGGAGCAACGTAAGCAGGCGCAGCAGCAACTGGCGCAACTGTAACCGGGGCGGCAGCCACTGGAGCTGCTTCAACCGGTGCAGTAGGTGCTGCGGCTGGAGCTTCTGCTGGAGCTACAGCAGAGTCGCCGATCACTGCCAATACGGCACCAACAGCAACGGTTTCATCTTCTTGAACCAAGATTTGCTGAATTACTCCAGCAACCGGTGAAGGAATCTCAGTGTCTACTTTGTCGGTAGATACCTCAACTAGTGGCTCATCAACGGCGATGGTGTCGCCGACCTTCTTGAGCCAGCGAGTGACTGTACCTTCAGTTACGCTCTCGCCGAGAGCTGGAAGAGTTACATCGGCCATTTGTGTTGCTCCTTATTAGCTAACTTCTGAAAATTCTTATGCGTGAGCGTGAAGTGGTTTACCGGCAAGCGCTAAGTGCGCTTCGCCAATCGCTTCATTCATGGTTGGGTGAGCGTGAATCAATGAAGCTACGTCTTCAGGATATGCTTCCCAGTTCACGATTAGCTGAGCTTCACCAATTTGCTCGCCAACGCGTGAGCCGATCATATGCACGCCAACCACTGGCCCATTGTTGCGTCGAATTAGCTTCACAAAACCGGCGGTGCTAAGAATCTGGCTCTTACCGTTTCCTGCCAGGTTGTACTCGTAAGTTGAGATGTTTTCAGCACCATAAAGTTCTGCAGCCTTAGCTTCAGTTACACCAACTGAGGCAATCTCAGGCTCGCTGTAGGTAACCTTTGGAATTCCTGACTCGTCGATTGCTGCAGGGTTTAGACCTGCGATGTCTTCGGCGATGAAAATACCCTGAGCAAAGCCTCGGTGAGCCAATTGCAAACCAGGAACAATGTCTCCGGCTGCATAAACACCAGGAACGCTAGTTTGTAGACGGTCGTTTGTAATAACGAAGCCACGGTCAATGGTGATTCCATTTTCTTCGTATCCGAAGCCCGCGGTGTTTGGTCCACGACCAACTGCCACCAACATAAGTTCAGCTTCGAAAACGGTGCCGTCTTCCATGGTCACCTTAACGCCATTTGCATCTTGGGTAACACCTTGGAAACGCACGCCGGTTTTGAAGTCAATGCCACGCTTGCGGAATGCACGCTCGAGGCCCTTTGAAACGGCAGGGTCTTCGTTTGGAACCAAGTTTGGCAAACCTTCAACAACCGTTACCTGTGTGCCGAATGACTTCCAGACAGAGGCGAATTCAACACCGATAACTCCGCCACCAAGAACGATCACGCTATTAGGAACAAAGTTCAACTGGAGCGCGTGCTCTGAGGTGATTACGCGACCACCGATTTCTAGACCAGGAAGAGTGCGGCTGTATGAGCCAGTTGCCAAAACTACGTTGGTTCCGGTGTAGGTGTCTTCTCCCACTTTGATGGTCTTAGGTGCAACAAGGTGACCTTCGCCTGCAACCACAGTGATTGACTTGCTGCTTCCAACAAGACCGGTCAATCCCTTGAATAGGCGCTCTACAACACCGTCGCGGTACTTGTTTACAGCACCCATGTCAATGCCGTTGAAAGTTGCGCTGACGCCGAATGCACCAGCTTCTTTAGTTACATCCGCAACTTCTGCGGCATGCAATAAAGCTTTGGTGGGAATACATCCGCGGTGAAGGCAGGTGCCACCGATTTTGTCGCGCTCGATAAGAGCAACGCTCTTACCCAATTGCGCTGAACGAAGGGCAGCGGCGTAACCGCCACTTCCGCCACCAAGGATTACAACGTCAAAATTGTGGTCAGCCACAGAAAACTCCTAATTCAAAACAGGATTCAGTTCAAACTTTACTACGCGCTCTCGTTGCAACCTAACTGACTTGATTAAGCCGAGGCCAAGTTTTCAGCCAGTTGAACCAAAGTGCGAAGCATGGTTGCGGTTGCACCTTTTCCGGTGTAACCCCAAGGCTCACGGTCGTTATTTGCAGGCCCTGCAATGTCGAGGTGAGCCCAAGCTAATTGTTTGCCTGAAGCGTCATTTCCTATGAACTCTTTAAGGAATAAACCGCCAATCAACATTCCGCCATCACTGTTGCCCAGTTTGGCGTTTGCAATATCGGCAATAGGTGAGTCGATGACGCTGCGAAGTTCGGCAGGCAGTGGCATAGGCCATACCAATTCACCCGAACCAGCTGCTGCTTGCTGAACCAATTTGACCGCTTCGTTCGAACCCATCAACCCAGCAATGCGCCTGCCCAATGCAACCGTTGCGGCACCAGTAAGTGTTGCGACATCAACAATCAGATCTGGCTTGGTTTCGCTTGCAAGGCTAAGACCGTCGGCCAAAACCAATCGGCCTTCTGCATCGGTGTTCATTACCTCAACGGTTTTGCCATTTCTGATTTTGATGACATCGTTTGGTCGGGTAGCAGTGCCAGATGGCATGTTTTCTGCGATGCACGCGTAAGCGGTTACCGCAACGTTGAGCTTCAATGCGGCGATTGCCAAGACAGCATTCAGCACGGTTGCAGCGCCAGTCATGTCGTATTTCATGCCGCCCATAGAAGCCGCTGGTTTCAGCGAGAGACCACCCGTGTCAAACGTGATGCCTTTTCCGACTAGGGCCAAGGTCTTTTTAGCACCTTTCGGTGCATAGCTAATTTTCACCAATCGAGGTGGCCGAGCAGAGCCTT
>JBDLVP010000002.1:0-7727 GCA_039804705.1 Actinomycetota bacterium | reverse complement strand
CGAATCAGGCGCGGTTCTGATTGGCATTTACGCGCTTTTTGCGCTGGCCGCAAGTGGAAGATCGATTTACCAATTGGTTTCAATGTTCGATAAAGCACCTGTCGCCTATATTTTGAGTGCGGTTGCTGGTGTGGTCTACATTTTCGCCACAATCGCTTTGGCCAAGGGCTGGTCTAAATTTGCCAAGGCATTGCTTTGGTTCGAACTTAGCGGTGTGGTTGTGGTTGGCTCACTCAGCTTGATCATTCCTGAAGTTTTCAAGGCGCAATCTGTTTGGTCTGAATTCGGTGCTGGATATGCCTGCATTCCTTTTGTGCTGCCGGTTTGGGGCTTGCTCTGGTTGAAAGGCAAGCAGTAATGCTGCGATTCACCGAGACCTCGCAAATTCCCAGCGATTTTGTCGAGACAGTAGTAACCATTGGCAAGTTCGATGGCATTCACCTAGGCCACCAGCAGTTATTGCACGAATGCCTTGAATTAGCTGAAGCTCACGGATTAGCCGCTGTTGCCGTCACTTTCAACCAGCACCCAAATGTAGTTTTGAACCCTGAACGCGTGCAGCTGCCAATTATTGGCAACGAGCAAAAACTTGAGCTACTTGCCGCGTCAGGCATGGATGCCACCTTGATTTTGAACTTTGATTTGAAGTTGGCTTCCCTCTCACCAGATGAATTTGTGAAGCAGGTTTTGGTTGAGGGTTTGAAAGCAAAGGCTGTCGTGGTTGGTGCAGACTTCAGATACGGAAGCCAAGGCAGTGGCGATGCAGCCAGCCTCAGAATTGCCGGACTCGAAAACGGCTTCACCGTAAAAGTCATTGAACCGGTTGAGCTTGATGGCGTGAAGGTTTCATCCACTGAAATTAGACACTTGCTTGACCAAGGGAATGTGCGCGGGGCTGCAAAGTTCCTAGGTCGCATTCACAGCACTAGGGGATTAGTCGAACACGGCTTGAAGCTCGGTCGTCAACTCGGGTTCCCAACTGCAAATCTTTCGCGTGATTCTGAAGGATACTTGCCCCTCGATGCAGTTTATGCGGGTTGGCTTCACAGCAAAGGCGAGCGTTACCCAGCCGCGCTTTCAGTCGGCATCAACGAAACCTTGCAGGCTGTGCCACGTTTAGTTGAAGCTCACGTGATCGGTCATAAAGATTTAGATCTTTATGACCAGGTAGTCACCATCGAATATGTTGATTTCATTCGTCCAGCTGCAAAGTTTTTAGACATGCAAGCACTCATCGAGGCAATTGATGCCGACTTGGTAGCCATCAGCAAGGTTTTAGAGACCCAAGAGGCTTAATCAAGTTCAGCCAATTCTCAGGCTTCTAGCAGAATACACACACCGTTTTCTGACTTTTCCCCAATGTTTCGTGCCTAGTTTTGTAATCAAGAGGTAAACCACAACGGTTAACTCAATCGCAAAACCAGGGAGTCAAAGTGAAGCAAAACAAAGAGCAGAACGAAGGTCCATACGAGTTCGAACGCCCAGTTCGTGAAACCTCAAGATTTGGTTCAGTAGGTTTTGCATTGGTTGGTGTGATCGTTGCAGCAGGAATGCTTTCAGGTACCGCTTTCGCATTGAACGCCACCAAAACTGTTGACCACTCGCAGCAGCAAAAAGTTCAGCAGCCTGGCCCTGCAGTGGTGGATCCAAACGTTCCGGTAGACCCAAATGCCGCGGCTCCGGTGGATCCAAATGCTCCGGTAGATCCAAATGCTCCAACTGACCCAAACGCTACTGCGCCAGTCGATCCCGCGAACCCACCGGTTGCAGAACCTTATAAGCATCACAAGAAGTCTCACAGCTCATCTGGCTCAAGCATCACCCCTCCGATTGATGTAATCACTCCAACACCATTCCCTGGTGGTTCTGGTGACGACGGTGACGATGAAGGCGATGACGATGGCGGTAGCCACGACGGTGGCGATGACGGCGGCAGCGACGACTAGCCACTCACCCAACTAACCAACAACTTAAGACCAATCCACAAGATAGGAGCCAACATGGCGAAAGATAAAGCAGCAAAAGCAACTGCTGAAGAAGCACCATATGTAATTGAAAATTCAAAGCCTAAGAATTCTCGCAAACCATTCCTGAAGAGTCGCGGATTCAAGATCGCAGCAATTGCAGCAGGTGGAACCCTAGCTCTAGGCGCCGCATTCGGCATTGGCCTTAGCGCCGGGCACCTGCAAGGCCCAGACTTCAGCCACTCACAGTTCGGTCAAGGCGCAGGCGGTTTTGGCGACCGCGATGGCGATCACGGTATGAGTGGATTTGGTCCAGGCGGCCACGGCGAAAAAGACCCCAACTTCAAACCGCAAGCTCCAGGTGCGCAATCTGCACCGAATGGCAGTGCTACTCCTAACGGCACAGCAACTCCAGGTGCACCTGCTACTAACCCGTAGCATTCACCTTTCCTAAGAAGTTTCACCCCGCTGGTTTACCCCTTTCCAGCGGGGTGAATACTTTTATAGGCAAATAGACTCTGACTATGGCCCTTTCAATAACATTTGCCGATGCTGTCAAACTCGGCCTCAAGAAATACAAAACCCTAAAAGGTGTTTCAAGTCGCACCGAGTATTGGTATTTTCAGCTCTTCCGCATCCTCGTGTTGTTAGTTGCCTCGGTAATCGATTCAGTAATTGGCAAAAGTGCCGACACAATGTTCGGCTCCGGTGGCTTTTTGACCAATGTTCTGACCGCCGCATTGTTGATTCCAGATATTTCAATAACAGTGCGCCGCTTCAAAGATGCCGGCTTCAGCGGCCACTGGCTCTGGGGTCAGTTAGTTCTATCGGCCGCAGTGGTTTTCTTCTTTGTCGAGATGATGCTCTCGCCTGGAGTTATGACTTTGATTCAACAAGGTTCGGCAGCAAATCAAGCCCAAGCCGAAAGCGTAGTTATGGCGATTCCGGGTTGGATCATGGGCGGCTTCGGTATTTCGCTACTAGCTGCCGCCGGCTATGGCATTTTCAACTTCATCATTACGTTGCGAGCAACAAAGACCGCCGCTCAGGGCAACAAATACGCTTCGACCGAGCTATTTATTGAGGGAACTACCGCGTAACAAGCATTTCGGCTATGCTTGACAGGTTGCCGTGTATCGGCCGCGGATAAAGAGAGCTTAAGAATTTGTTTCTGAAGCACCGCGCAGCTATCTGACAAAGGAGAACCGCAAATGGCACTTGACCCAAAGGTGAAGACCGAAATCATTAACGAGTACGCAACCCACCCAGGTGACACCGGTTCACCAGAGGTTCAGATTGCAGTACTTTCAAAGCGCATCAAAGACCTTACCGAGCACCTAAAAGAGCACAAGCACGACCACCACAGCCGTCGTGGCCTATTGCTTCTTGTTGGTCAGCGTCGCCGCCTTCTTGGTTACCTACAGGGCGTAGACATTGCTCGTTACCGTTCGCTAATCGAGCGTCTAGGTCTTCGTCGATAACGTTTTGACTGATTTAGTCTTCTTAGAGGCCACATCCTTCGGGGTGTGGCCTCTATCTTTTATCGGGGGTGGCTGGTATTCTTAGGGGGAGCTTTCGTGGCGGGTTTTGCTGGTCCTCGGTGGTGGATCTTGGGTAGTGTCCCAAGGTTTTCAACTGGCGACCAGAGCATCCCTTTTTATAGCTAGGGCATTTGCCCGTTATGAGGCTCATCCGTGCATTGATACCCTTCGGGGTTTTGCTTGTGCGCGGATTGACGACATAAAGAGGAGAGACCATGTCAGGTCTAAATATCAATGAACCATTGATGGATGGCACCAAATTTGCAGTAGCCACCATCGACAACGGCAAGCACGGAAAGCGTTATGTTCGCTTCGAGACTGGCCGTCTAGCACAGCAGGCACAGGGTGCCGCAGCTGTTTACATGGATGACGAGACCATGCTGTTCTCGGCAACCACTGCTAGCAAGCAGCCAAAAGACCAGTTCGACTTCTTCCCGTTGACTATCGACGTTGAAGAGAAGATGTACGCAGCCGGTCGCATTCCAGGAAGCTTCTTCCGTCGTGAAGGCCGCCCAACTACCGAGGCTATTTTGGCTTGTCGTTTGATCGACCGCCCACTTCGCCCATCATTCGTAGATGGTCTTCGTAACGAAGTTCAGGTTGTAGTAACCGTTATGGCTATTGAGCCAGACGAGCTTTACGACGTAATCGCTATCAACGCAGCTTCAATGTCAACCCAGCTTGCTGGCTTGCCATTCTCAGGCCCAATCGGTGGAGTGCGTGTTGCACTTATCGACGGTCAGTGGGTTGCATTCCCTAAGCACTCACAGCTAGAGCGCGCAGTATTCGACATGGTTGTTGCTGGTCGCGTTGTAGTTGAAAACGGTGTTGAAGACGTAGCCATCATGATGGTTGAAGCTGAATCAACTGAGCGCACCTGGGATCTAGTCAAGAACCAGGGCCACACCGCTCCTAACGAGGCAGTTGTTTCCCAGGGTCTAGAGGCTGCAAAGCCATTCATCAAAGAGCTAGTGCGCGCACAGGCAGAGCTTGCATCAGTTGCAGCAAAGCCAACCGCAGAGTACCCAGTGTTCCCTCCTTACACCGAAGAGGTTTACGCAGAGGTTGCCAAGCTTGCTGAAGAAGAACTAAAGAAGATCTACCAGATTGCTGGCAAGGTTGAGCGTCAAGACGCCGATGACGAGCTAAAGGACCGCGTAAAGGGTCACCTAGTTGAGTCATTGACCCCTGAGCAGTTCTCACAGGTAAGCGCTGCTTACAAGTCAGTAACCAAGAAGGTTGTTCGTACTCGTGTTCTCAAAGAGAAGATTCGTATGGATGGCCGTGGCCTTGCTGACATTCGTGTGATTGATGCTGAAGTTGCTGTGATCCCTCGCGTTCACGGTTCAGCTATCTTCCAGCGCGGAGAAACCCAGATTCTTGGTGTTACCACTCTGAACATGCTCAAGATGGAGCAGCAGATTGACTCGCTAAGCCCTGAGACTACCAAGCGTTACATGCACAACTACAACTTCCCGCCTTATTCAACTGGTGAAGTTGGTCGTGTTGGTACCCCTAAGCGCCGCGAAATCGGTCACGGTGCTCTTGCTGAGCGCGCACTGGTTCCAGTGTTGCCATCACGCGAAGAGTTCCCATACGCCATTCGTCAGGTATCTGAGGCTCTTGGCTCAAACGGTTCAACCTCAATGGGTTCGGTTTGTGCTTCAACCTTGGCTCTACTAAACGCTGGTGTTCCGTTAAAGGCTCCAGTTGCTGGTATTGCTATGGGTCTAGTTTCAGACACCATTGATGGCAAGACTGAATACGCAGCTTTGACTGACATCTTGGGTGCAGAAGACGCACTTGGCGACATGGACTTCAAGGTTGCCGGAACCAGCGATTTCATCACCGCAATTCAGCTTGACACCAAGCTAGATGGTATTCCTGCTTCAGTTCTTGCTGGTGCTCTAACTCAGGCACGCGATGCACGCCTTGCAATCTTGAACATCATGCAAGACGCCATCAGCGAGCCAGACGAGCTAGCCCCAACCGCTCCACGCGTTATCGCAGTGAAGATTCCGGTTGACAAGATCGGTGAGGTCATTGGTCCAAAGGGCAAGATGATCAACGAGATCCAAGAGCAGACTGGCGCTGACATCTCAATTGAAGATGACGGAACCGTTTACATTGGTGCAACCAACGGAGCATCAGCTGATGCTGCGAAGGCTCGCATCAACGCCATTGCAAACCCTCACGTGCCAGAAATTGGCGAGCGTTTCTTGGGAACTGTTGTGAAGCTGGCCACCTTCGGTGCGTTTATTTCGCTAGTTCCAGGAAAAGACGGATTGCTGCACATCTCAGAGCTAAAGAAGCTTGCTGGCAAGCGCGTTGAGAACGTTGAAGACGTTCTTGAGGTCGGCCAGAAGATTCAGGTTGAGATTAGCAAGATCGACGACCGCGGAAAGCTTTCGCTAAGCCCAGTTGTTGAAGGCGAAGAGGGCGCTGCAGAAGCAGACGCCGAATAAGCATCAAGTTAGGTCTGGTTTTAGCATGAGCGACATCGTTTTTCCGCTTGACCAGAACGAACTCTCGTTCACCGCTGACGGGGGTAGTGTGGTTCGCCGCACTATTCTCGGCAGTGGTGTTCGTGTTTTAACCGAGACCGTGCCAGGTGCTGCCAGCGCCTCAGTTTCATTCTCAGTGGCTGTTGGTTCTCGCGATGAAATCAACGGGCACTTTGGCAGCACCCACTTTTTAGAACACTTGCTCTTCAAGGGCACTAAAAAGCGCACCGCACTCGAGATCGCGATTGCATTTGATTCTGTAGGTGGCTCATCAAATGCGTCAACCGGCAAAGAGCACACCAGCTATTACGCTCGCGTTCAAGATAAAGCGGTTCCTTTGGCTATTGATGTCATTGGAGACATGCTCACTTCATCGCTTATTGATCCAACCGAATTCGAGAACGAGAGAACCGTAATTCTCGAAGAACTCGCGATGAACGAAGATGACCCAGAAGATGTGGCGCACGAAAAGTTCTTTGAAGCGGTGTTGGGCAATCATGAACTCGGCCGCCCGATTGGTGGCACCAACGAAACCATCCAAGCAGTTACAAGAGAAGCAGTTTGGAATCACTACCGAGCAAACTATCGCGCGCAAGACCTCGTGGTTGCTGCTGCCGGTGGCGTTGACCACAACGATGTAGTTGCGCTGGTTGAAAAGTCTTTGACCGACGCTGGCTGGAACCTTGCTGAACAGGCCCTTCCGGTGGCGCGCAGAACTGGCGGTAACGCAAGCATTACACGCGGGTCAGAGCTTTTGGTTGAGCACAGAACCACAGCGCAGGCAAACATTTTGGTTGGCTTTCAAGGCACCATTGCTGAAGACCCACGCCGCTACACCATGGGTATTTTGAACACCGTTCTCGGTGGCGGCATGAGCTCGCGCCTGTTCCAAGAAATTCGCGAAAAGCGCGGCTTGGCTTATTCGGTTTATTCGTTCAACCAGTCTTATTCAGACGCTGGTGTCTTCGGCCTCTATGCCGGTTGCTCACCTGCAAAAACCTCTGAGGTCACCAAGTTGATGCTGGCAGAGCTTGAAAAAATTGCAACCGAAGGCATTCGCCATGATGAACTATTTCTAGCTAAAGGCAATATCTCTGGCGGTCTTGCTCTGAAATACGAGAGCAGCCAAGCTCGCATGAGTCGACTCATTGCTTCTGAAATCGTTTCTGGCGAGTTCATCACCCTTGATTCAACCTTGGATGCCTTCGGTGCAGTAACTATTGAAGACGTGCGTGCCCTTGCTGTTGATCTAATTCAGCGCGAACGAACCATTGTTGCGGTTGGCGACATTAAAGAATCTGCGTTCAAAGGAATCTAGGCTTTAGGTATGACTTTTAAAGTTTCTGTTATTGGTGCAACCGGCCGCATGGGCAAACTTGCCGTTGAGCTTATTCAAGCCTCGCAAGAGTTTGACTTGCACGCAGCCCTTGATTCAAAGAGCGAACTTAAGCAAGCGCTTGGCGCTGACGTATGGCTTGATATCACTCGCCTTGAGGTAAGTCAGGGAATTGTTGATTTTGCGATTGCCAACAACCAAAAAGTTGTTGTCGGCACCTCGGGCTGGTCAGCTGCGAAGCTAGCTGAACTAGAAAAGAAACTTGAGTTAACCTCAGCGGCTGTGGTTGTGGTTCCAAACTTCTCGATCGGTTCAATGCTTGCTACCAAGTTTGCAGCCGAAGCTGGAAAGTACTTCGAGAACATTGAAATTGTTGAAGCTC
>JBDLVP010000001.1:0-7351 GCA_039804705.1 Actinomycetota bacterium | reverse complement strand
ACCTTTACCCACTTGCCAGGCTCTAGGTCTTTGTAGTGAGTGAAGAAGTGCTCAAGTTCGTTCTTGATCTGAGCAGGAACATCATCGATGTCTTGAATGTGAGCCCAACGAGGGTCTTTAGCTGGAACGCATAGAACCTTCTCGTCAATGCCACCGTCGTCTTCCATTGGCAAAACACCAACTGGGCGAACCTTTACGCCAACACCTGGGTATACCGGAAACTCAAGAAGCACCAATGCATCTAGCGGGTCTCCGTCGCCACCAAGGCTGTTGTCAAAGAAACCGTAGTCAACCGGGTAAACAAACGGGGTGAAAAGCACGCGATCAAGAAATACGCGACCAGTTTCGTGGTCTACCTCGTATTTGTTGCGGCTTCCCTTTGGAATCTCGATGACTGCATCGTAAGCATTTGCCATGGTGTCTCCTGACAGTGGATTTAGGCTTAACTCGAGTTGCTACTCGAATTCTTCACCTCAAGGTTACCGAAAAGGAGCCCCAATTGCCCAAGCGTGCCAGGCTGACCCCCGCGGTTGCCAACACTCGTCGCTTGGTTCGGGCTGCTTTACATAACTTGGATGCCGGCGAGCTAGTTTTGGTGGCCTGTTCCGGCGGCGCCGACTCTCTAGCTTTGGCCGCCGCCGCCGCATTCGAAGCCACCAGCAAAAATGGCGTTGCCGTGCGCGTTGGTGGTGTGATTATCGAGCATGGCCTACAGGCCGAAACCGCCCAGGTTGCCGCCGAGACCAAAATCAAACTCGAGGGTTTGGGTCTTTCACCGGTAATCATTGCGGCGGTAAAAGTGGGAAAAGTAGGCGGGGTAGAAGCTGCCGCAAGAACCGCACGTTACCAGGCAATTGAACGAGTGGCCCATGAAACTGGTGCATCTGCCGTGATGCTCGGCCATACGCTAAATGACCAAGCCGAAACTGTGATGCTAGGGCTAGCTCGAGGTTCAGGGGCAAGATCACTTAGTGCCATGACTGCCGAGAGCGGTCTTTACCGGCGACCTTTTCTGAGCCTGAGCCGAGCCGAAACCGAACAAGCCTGCCTCGACCAAGGCATGGAATTTTGGAATGACCCTCACAACGTTAATGAGAGGTACATGCGCGTTCGAGTCAGGCGCAACGTTCTGCCGGTGCTTGAAGAACAAATGGGCCCAGGAATCATCGACGCGTTGGCACGAACCGCAGATCAAGCCCGCGAAGACGAAACCGCGCTCGCAGAATTAGCGCTGCAGGCGTTTGACGAAATTGGAAAAATCAAGGGCACCTCAATTGAAATTTCAGCAACAGATTTCAAAAACTTGCCGCTAGCAGTTCGTCATCGAATCACAATTTTGGTCATCGAAAAGCTCAGAGCTCCTGCACTAGCAAGGGTTCACGTGCTTGCGGTAGATGAACTGGTAGATGCTTGGCACGGGCAGAAATCGCTGACTCTTCCAGGCGTTAGAGTTGAACGTATTGAAAATGAAATTATTTTCAAAACCACTAAATCCTTCTCACCAGGAGCCTGCTAAGTGCAAGTTGAGCAAATTCAGGATCAAATCACTGAAGTTCTAGTTACTGACGTTCAAATTCAGCAGCGCATTGCCGAGATGGCCAAAATCTTGGATGAAAAGTATGCGGGCAAAACCCCGCTGCTTGTTGGTGTTCTTAAAGGCGCAGTCATGTTCATGGCCGATCTTTCTCGTGCCATGACCATTCCGGTAAACATGGAGTGGATGGCCCTTTCTTCTTATGGCTCAGGCACTGTTTCATCAGGTGTAATTCGAATTCTTAAAGACCTAGACGCCGATGTTCACGGCCGGGCGATCATCATTGTCGAAGACATCATCGACAGCGGTTTGACCCTTTCGTGGTTGGCTTCAAACCTTGAAGCTCGCGGAGCCGAGTCGGTTGAGGTTGTTGCACTTCTTCGCAAGCCTGCAGCCATGAAGGTTGAAGTTAAAGTTGGCCAGGTTGGCTTTGATATTCCAAACGAATTTGTTGTTGGCTATGGCCTCGACTATGCCGAGCGGTACCGCAACCTCACTTCGGTTGCCATTTTGGCGCCTTCGGTTTACCAGCAATAGTTTTCAACAGGTTTCACTGTCTGCGAACAGTTCGGGATATCTGGAAATACTGCAGGTAACCTTGTGGTTAGTCTTTCTGCAACTCGAAAGGAATGGGGCCTAGCCCTTACCAATGAAATTCAAGAAAATCTTTAGCGGTCCGCTGGTCTGGATTCTATTTGCTGTAACCGTAATGCTTATCGGTTCAAGCATGCTCAATACAAGAAGCGTAAAGCAGGTCAGCACATCTACCGGTCTGCGCTTGATCGCGCACGGCGATGCAGCCAAGGTGAATGTTATCGATGCTGAACAACGCGTTGATGTCGAGTTGCGCGCGACCAGCGAAAAGTACGGAAAGAAAGTTCAGTTCTACTACGTTTTCCCTCGCGGTCAGCAGGTAGTTGACGCAATTGCTGCAGCAAAGATTAAGCACGGCTACAACGATGAAGTTCCAAACACCCCCTGGTACATCTCGCTGCTCGGTTCGATCTTTCCGTTCCTAATCATCGGAGCCATTTTCTGGTTCATGATGTCTGGAATGCAGGGCGGCAATAGCAAGGTCATGAACTTCGGCAAGAGCCGCGCAAAGCTGGCCAACAAAGAAAACTCAAAGGTCACTTTTGCCGATGTAGCCGGTGCCGACGAAGCCATTGAAGAGCTTCAAGAAATTAAAGAGTTCTTGAAAGAGCCACAGAAGTTCCAGGCTGTTGGCGCCAAGATTCCTCGCGGTGTTTTGCTTTATGGCCCTCCGGGAACCGGTAAGACCTTGGTAGCTAAGGCAGTTGCTGGTGAAGCTGGCGTTCCTTTCTTCACCATTTCGGGTTCTGACTTCGTTGAAATGTTTGTTGGTGTAGGTGCCTCTCGTGTGCGAGACCTTTTCGAGCAAGCAAAAGCAAGCGCACCTGCGATCATCTTCGTAGACGAAATTGATGCAGTTGGTCGCCACCGCGGCGCCGGCATTGGTGGCGGTAACGACGAGCGCGAGCAGACCCTAAACCAGCTGTTGGTTGAAATGGATGGCTTCGATTCGAAGACCAACGTGATTTTGATTGCTGCTACTAACCGCCCTGACATTCTTGACCCAGCGCTATTGCGCCCAGGTCGCTTCGACCGCCAAATTGGCGTTGGCGCCCCAGATCTCATTGGTCGCGAGCAGATTCTTAAGGTTCACGCCAAGGGCAAACCAATGGGCGATGACGTAAACCTAGCTTTGGTTGCGCGTCGCACCCCAGGCTTCACCGGAGCAGACCTAGCCAACGTTTTGAACGAGGCTGCATTGCTTACCGCTCGAAATAACCAAAAGATTATCGATGCAGCAACGATTGACGAGGCCATTGACCGTGTTATTGGTGGGCCACAAAAGAAGAGCCGCCTAATGCAAGACCGTGAGCGCCTAAACACCGCTTACCACGAGGCTGGTCACGCTCTAGTTGCTGCATCGCTGAACAACAGCGACCCAGTTACTAAGGTCACCATTTTGCCTCGAGGCCGCGCCTTGGGTTACACCATGGTTTTGCCAATGGAAGACCGCTACTCAGTTTCTCGTAACCAGCTGCTCGACCAGATTGCTTATGCAATGGGCGGCCGCGTAGCTGAAGAAATCGTGTTCCACGACCCAACCACTGGCGCCTCGAATGACTTCGAAAAGGCAACCAGCATTGCTAAGCAAATGGTCACTCAATACGGTTTCGCAAACGGCATTGGCGCAGTCTCATATGGCAACGGTGGCGAAGTGTTCATTGGCCGCGACATGGCTCAGTCACGCGACTACAGCGAGGCAACTGCCCAGATCATCGACCAAGAAATTCGCGCAATTGTTGAGGCCGCTCACCAAGAGGCATACAAGGCTTTGACCTTGAACCGTGCTGTTCTTGACTCACTAGCTAAAGAACTAATGGAACGCGAGACCTTGCAGCAAGAAGACATTGCAAAAATCTTCAAGCCAGTCAAGAAGCTGCCGCAGCGTCAGGTTTGGTTGTCTAGCAAGTCTCGACCAGTTTCTAAAAAGGGTCCGATTGCGATTCCGGCTAAGGCTAAGGCTCCGGCAACTACCAAGGCTGCGCCTGCATCTAAAGAAACAGCAGCAAAGAAACCTGCAGTCAAGAAGCCAGCTGCTAAGAAGCCGACAACACCAAAGGCATAGCTCAAGTGATTGACTCGGCACGAATTCAGGCGGCAGTTGTAGAGCTCATCGCGGCAATCGGAGAAGACCCGAACCGCGATGAACTACGTGCCACCCCTGAAAAATTTGCCGAGGCATATGCGGGCTTTTTCAAAGGCGTTGGTGAAGACCCGCTTGCTGTTCTAACCGATACCTTTGTTGCAGAGCATAACGATGTTGTGATTCTCAAAGACATTGACTTGGTTTCGATCTGCGAACACCACCTTCTGCCTTTCACCGGTGTGGTTCACATTGCCTATTTGCCGAGCGATCGAGTAATCGGACTTGGCCGCCTACCTAAGTTGGTAGAGGTTCTTGCCTCAAGACCACAACTTCAAGAAAACCTAACGGCTCAAATTGCCGATGCTCTAGAAACCGGTTTGCAAACCAAAGGTGTCGTCGTGGTAATTGAAGCGCGTCACCATTGCGTGGTTTCTCGAGGTGCAAGACAGCCAGAGGTAAGCACCGTAACGCTCGCGTCTCGCGGTTGCTACTCAGAGCCATTGGCTCGCGCCGAAGTCATGGCCCTAATTTCTAAGTAAATGACTTTCTAAGCAAATGAAAAACAAGCCACTAGTTATGGGCGTACTAAATATCACGCCAGATTCATTCAGCGATGGCGGCGAATTTCTCGAGCTAAGTTCAGCGGTTGCTCAAGCCAAAACCATGGTCGAGCAAGGCGCGCAGATTATTGACATTGGCGGCGAAAGCACTCGCCCAGGTGCAAATCGTGTCACCCTCGAAACCGAGCAATCGCGAGTTGTGCCGGTCATCCAAGCTTTAAAAACTGCCGATTGGTTTTCTGCAGGCAAAACCCGAATCAGCGTTGACACTATGAATTCTGAAACTGCTCGGGCAGCGGTGGCAGCCGGAGCCGACATTATTAACGATGTTTCGGGTGGATTGGCCGACCCTAAAATGTTCGAGGTAGTTGCCGAAACTGGTGCGCAATATGTTTTGGGTCACTGGCGCGGGTTCAGCACTCAAATGGATTCGCTGAATCAGTACCAAGATATTGCTCAAGACGTAGTTGCTGAACTTGCCGAGCAAGTAGCCATTGCCAAGGCTCGCGGCGTTAAGGTTTCACAACTTGTGGTTGACCCAGGCTTGGGCTTTTCGAAAGATCACGGGCAGAACTGGGAGCTTGTTGCCAGGCTCGATGAACTCGAAAAATTGCAGCTTCCGATTTTGGTCGGTGCTTCTCGCAAGCGTTTTGTTGCAGGAACATTAGATGCTCAAGACCCTGCTGGCGTTGACAATGCTCGACGCGATGTAGCTACCGCTGTGCTCACCGCACTGCTGATGCAGCGCAATTTGTGGGGTGTTCGGGTTCACAACGTGCAGACCACGGTAGATGCAATTGCCATGGTTGAGGCACTTCACTTTGCATCTGAGGCAAAAGGGCGCAAGAGTTAAACCATGCGTCACAAGATTCAGCTCAAAGGCCTAAAAGTTTGGGGCTACCACGGTGTGCTCGAGCACGAAAAACTAATCGGGCAAGAGTTCGTCATTGACGCAACAATCTTTGCTGAGTTGCCTTCAAGACTCGACGACAATCTTGCAAACACCGTGAACTATGCAGCGCTTGCCGATGCGCTGGTTGCCGATGCAACTTCGAAGCCGGTTGACCTAATTGAAACCTTGGCTCAGCGATTGGCTGCAGTTGCCATGAAATCAGCTGGTAAGTATGCCCGCAAAGTTGAAATCACGGTTCACAAGCCAAATGCCCCAATCAGCGCCGAGTTTGAAAATGTCTCGGTAACCATCAAAGTCAAGAAATCAGCGCGAATCGGCGCTGAGGTTCGCCATGTCTGAAGCCATTACCGCGGTGCTGGCCCTCGGGTCAAACCTGGGTGATCGCAAGGCAACAATTGAGGCAGCCGTTGCCGATCTTGCCCTGGTAGATGGCATCAAGGTCAAACAAGTTTCACCGTTGGTTGAATCGCACGCGCTTACCATTGAGGGTTTCGACGATTCAAAACCGAATTACCTCAACGCCGTGGTCAAGGTAAAAACCACGCTCAAGCCAAAAGCATTGCTGAACGCCGTTCGGGCAATTGAAACCAAACATGGTCGAGTGCGCCTTGAGCGCTGGGGCTCTCGAACTCTCGACATCGACATTGTGGTTTACGGCAGCTTGCTCAAAGATTCCAAAGAGCTCGTGTTGCCACACCCGCGAGCATATGAACGCGCATTCGTGATGGTGCCTTGGTCGCTCATCGATGCCGATGCAGTGTTGCCAGGGCATGGCAGCGTTGCTGAGCTAGCTCAACCTCTGACCTCGCAAGTTTGGGTTGTCGAATGAAGCCAACTAGAGCAATAACGTTGGTTGCTACCGCCTTGAGCGCTGCAGTAGCTGCCTATTTGTATTCGATTTATTCGCTTAACCACGGCCACGCACTTTGGGTTTCTGGAACCAACATCATGTTCACCTTGCCAGTCATTGCGCTGATTCTGTTGGCTTTAGCCTGGCCGATTTATCGTTACCGCCAGAGCCTCATTGGCCTTACCAAGAAAAACGATGCCGCCACCAAGGCCGGTGAACCTATTTCGGTCTCGCAGGTCAATGCATTTAAGGCGAAGCGAGTAGATCCGTTTTATGCCGTGCGCATTGTGTTGCTGGCAAAAGCAACCTCATTGGTAAGTGCTCTTTTCATCGGATGGCACCTTGGCGTAATTTTGATTCAGCTGGGCGCACCGATTGTGAGTTCGGCTCTCTGGCCAAATGTGATTACTTTGATTGGCTCAATCGTTGCGCTTGCAATTGCGCTCTGGATCGAGTGGATCTGCCGCATTCCGGAAAGCCCTGATGAGGCGCCTGCCATGGGGTTAGCCAAAACCTCTGGCATTGATGCAGCCCTGCCAAAACAAGCAAGAGTAAATCGCGGAGTTACCCATGAGTGATTCTCGAAGCGGAAGACTCAGCATTGGCATTATCGGTGGCGGCCCAGTAGGTGTTGTTCTCGGCCAGGCTTTGGCTTCGGCAGGTCATCAACTAATTGGCATCAGTGCCGTAAGTTCTGAAAACATTGATCGAATCGAAGCGATGCTACCTGAGGTTGCTCTGCTCGACGTGCCTGCAATTATTCAAGAAGCAGATTTAGTTTTGCTTTCTATTCCGGCAAATGAGCTCGAAGCAA